>JAUQXC010000622.1 GCA_030834825.1 Thermoflexales bacterium | reverse complement strand
TGGCGCTCCAGCTTTCAAGGCGCGTGCGGTTTCCAGCGCCGTTAAGACGGTCGAACCGCCATCCGAGACGTTAGGACTTGCAGACACCGAGTCATAATGTCCGGCGATCACGACGGCTTTGGTGCTATCAGTACCTTTCAGGCGTGCGAGAATGTTGTGTATGTTCCCCGTGACACCATAGGAAGCTGCGATAGGCAGATCGGTCAAACTAAGTAGCGGGGTAGCATCCTGCGCTTGCACCTCAAGCCCGAGTGCCTTGAATTGTGAGATGATGTAATCTCGGTTCTGCGCGAGCGCAAGTGAACCCACCGGGTGCGGCCCCTCTGCAATGGCCGTCACATACTGCAGTGCACGCTCTGCCGAAAATTCGGTAAGGGGTGCGTTGGCCGGCACGACCTGTGGAGGCCGTAACTGATATAGTCCTACGAACACAAGCACAACAATGAATAGAAATGCCGCCAAGCCCATGCGTAGGCTGGCGTTGAAGCGCTGAAATATCAAGTTTGGTTTGGTGCTGCTTCTTGTGGAATATGTTTCTGTGCTCATTTTTCCTCCAGACTAATTTGTAGGCTTACCGCTCGATTTTTAGGCAGCCGGCATTTGCGCCTGTACTTCTTTTTCCAAATTGTTCTCGGTGAGAACGGCGGCATGTTCGCGCTCTGTTAAGACATCCGGCAACTCTGACTCCACTCGCCGGAGTGGTGAATAGAAGTAGCCGCTCGCCGCTGTTAGGATCAATACGATTCCCAACACTATGTACAACAGCCCGATGCCGCGTCCAGGCCCCGTGCCAATCAGCAAGCCGAGGTTGCTCGCTAAAGGCCCGCCCGCCGCCAGCAATGGCCCAAACACGTTATCGGCGAGCGGGCCGGCGATCAGGTAAGCCAGCGGCAAAGACGACCAAGCGATCATCGTGCGAAAGGCAAAGACGCGTCCTTGCACTTCAGGGGCCACCTTGCTTTGCCAGATGGCTTGACTCGAAGCGCCGATGATCTGAGCGCTGAAGAGAAAGACAACTGCCGCAATGGCCACCAGCCACGCATTCGGTTGCGCGCCGCCCAGCAACAAGATCAGCCCTTGTAGAAGCACAAAGCTCAGGATGCCCGGTACACGATGTTTCGGGCCGCCCCAGATGCTCATCGTCAGTCCGCCCAACAGCACACCAATCCCCCCGATGGCCAGCACCTGTCCCAGCACATCCGCGTTGGCGAAGCTCAACACGAGGGGCGTGATCAACACTTGAACGATCCCCAGAGCGAAGTTGCTGATGGCAAAAAAGATGAGCAGCCCCAGCAATCCGCGGCGTGCGCGGATGTACGTCCAGCCATAGGTCGCCTGGCGGAGCAGTGAGTTCTGGGCTCCTGGACTTTCGCTGGTTGCCGACGACCTGGGGATGCGCATCACGAACAATATGGCAATGGCGATCAGAAAGGTTATGAAATCGATGAACAGCAGGCGCCAAACTTCCAGCACCACCACTAACGCGCCCGCTACCGCCGGAGCAACGATCTGCGCCGTTCCAAATCCCAACTGGATCATGCCATTGGCGCGACCATAGTCCCGCTGATCGACGAGCAGGGTGGTCGAAGCCGACAGCGCCGGTTGAAACAAGGAGCTGGATATCGAGTTGATGATCGCACCCAGATAGATAAGCCAGATTTCAAGTCGATTGGTCAGGAGCAGGCCTATCAGGCCGAGGGTGACACAGGCCGAGAGAATATCGCTGAAGATCAACACCCGCCGTCGGTCCCAGCGATCGACGAGCACCCCCGCAAAGGGTGAAATCAGGATACCCGGCAACACGGCGAACATGGCAATCAGCGCGAATTGGGTCGCCGAGCTGGTGCGTTGATAGACCCAGACCCCCAATGCAAAACTGGTTAGCGCGGAACCGAACACCGAGATCACGTGTCCTAACCAGATTGCCACAAAGGTGCTGAATTTACGATTCAGACCGGGTTGTGTCATCGTTGCCTCTTTCTTTTCTGTATGGGAAGAATGGCTGGACTGATCGCCAACTACATGGGTCTTTGAGAAATCTGCCCTCTGGCGGATAATCCGCGCGAGAGTGGCAATCGTGGGCTCGTTCAGAAAAGCCGGCAGTGCATGCTCCAGCCCGAACTCAGTCCGCAGTTGAGCGAATAACCGCGCCAG
>JAUQXC010000621.1 GCA_030834825.1 Thermoflexales bacterium | reverse complement strand
ACGCGCTGCCCTCTCAGGTGGCGTACCTGGCCCCGCGCTCTTCCTTGGAGCAAGAACTGGCCGCCATCTGGGCCGCGGTCCTCCATCTCCCCCGCGTCGGCATCCATGACAATTTCTTCGAAGCCGGCGGCCATTCCCTGCAAGTCGTTCAATTGATGGCACGCATTAATCAAGTCTGGGGGATACAGTTACCCATTGCCACCTTGTTTCAAGGTGCAACCGTGGAGCACCTGGCGACAGCTTTACGCCAACGCCAACACGCTACGTTAGATTCATCCCTTGTGATGATGCAACGCGGAGAGGCCGATCAACTCCCGTTCTTTCTTGTTCATCCCAGTGGTGGTCACGTCCTGTGCTACGTCGATTTAGTGCATACCCTCGGCCCGCAACAACCTTGCTATGGCTTTCAGGCACGCGGACTTGACGATGAACAGGAACTGGACGACACTATCGAAGCGATGGCACATCATTACATCCAATTGTTGCAAACCGTTCAGCCAGAAGGGCCATATCAGCTGGGCGGTTGGTCGCTGGGGGGTGTTGTTGCCTTTGAGATGGCACAACAACTGGCCACCCAAGGACAAGTTGTCGAGCTGCTAGCTCTCGTGGATAGCTACGCCCCCCAACCAGAGGCATCGCCGAACGATGAAGTAGCTCTGTTAGCTGCCTTTGCTTTCGACTTAGGCGCCACTTGGCAGACTATGCCTTTTGATCCAGAATACTTGCGGCAGCTGGCTCCCGACGAGCGTTTGGTCTACTTGTTCGAACACGCCCGCCAAGCCAAGGTGATACCCGCCGAGGTCGATCTAGATCGAATGCGCCGTCTCTATCAGGTATTTCAGAACAATATATCAGCATTGCACCAGTATCGGCCTCGGCCTTATACCGGCCCGATGATACTATTCACCGCCCGTGAGCACTTCACTGAGCAGGCCATCCAAGCAGAAACGACCTGGCAACCTTTTACGCACGGTCCTTTTGTAGTGCAAACAATTCCCGGTCAACATTACACACTGTTGCGCAAACCGGGCGTCACAGTTTTGGCGGAACATCTCAAGCCGCAGCTGCGGCGGGCAAAACCGGAGGCTAGGTAGGCTATGGAAACAACTGCAAGACATCCCGCTCCTACTCAAGGCTGGATCGTATTTGGCGTAGTCTGGGTCGGGCAACTCATTTCATTAATTGGTTCTGGGCTTAGCGGCTTTGCGCTCGGCGTCTGGTATTTTCAAGCCGAAGCCTCGGTCACGCAACTAGCCCTATTCTCCTTTTTCAATGTTGTGCCTGGGATCTTGCTCTCCCCCTTTGCTGGTGTCCTCGTCGATCGCTGGGATCGGCGGCGGGCGATGCTGTTGAGTGACATCGGTGCAGGCCTCTGTACCGTTGTCATCTGGCTCATCCTAATGACCACACACTCAACTGGCGTGCGGATTGAGCCTTGGATTCTTTACATCCCAGTCGGCATCAGCTCAGCCTTCAGTGCCTTTCGCTGGCCCGCCTACTCCGCCTCGACTACACTGCTGATACCCAAGCAGCATCTCGGTCGCGCCAATGGCTTAATCGGTGCGGGCCAGGCCACGGCCCAAATTGCGGCGCCCGCTTTGGCGGGTATGCTGGTCATCACCATTGGCTTATACGGCGTCATCTTGATCGATCTCGTCACCTTTGCCTTCGCCGTCATAACGCTGTTGCTGGTACGCTTTCCCAAGTTGGAAATCACCACGGATGTACCGGAGGCCCGAAGCAATCTGCTACAATCTGCCACGTATGGCTGGAAGTACATCAAGCAGCGCCCCAGCCTGCTGGGCTTGTTGCTGTTTGCCACCGCCGCCAATTTCAGCCTGGGTTTTGTCATGGTGTTGATCATTCCACTAGTGCTCAGTTTTGCCGACGCTACTGCGTTGGGCGTTGTGTTATCCATTGCCGGCCTGGGCATGCTGGCAGGCAGCCTCACGATGAGCGTCTGGGGTGGTCCGCAGCGCTTAATCAACGGTGTCGTAGGCTTTACGCTTCTTGCAGGAGTATTGCTGGTGCTGGCCGGATTTCCACCCAGTGTAGGACTGGCTGCTGGTATCGCCTTCTTATATTTGTTCTCCATCCCGATCAGTTCCGGCTGCTCACAAGCTATCTGGCAACGCAAAGTCGCGCCAGACGTGCAAGGGCGTGTCTTTGCCGTGCAACGCATGATTGCCATGTCTTCAGCACCACTGTCGCGCCTCCTCGTCGGCCCTCTGGTCGATAACTGGTTTGAGCCCTGGCTGGCTACCGACGGACCTTGGGCGAGTAGCATCGGTCAACTGATCGGCACAGGCCCTGGACGCGGCACGGCATTGCTGTTTGTCGTCTTAGGTCTGTTCAATATCCTGGTCGTCGTTGTCGCACTCTTCTCACCGCGCCTTATGCGTTTGGAAACAGATCTGCCAGACGCTATCGACAATCTGTCTGTACAGACACAGCACTCTAAAATTTCAAGAAAAGGACTCCCAATGAAACGTCTACGAAAATGGCTGCTGCGCTTTGCGCTTATCCTGGTGAGCATTCTGGTTATCGTGGTCGTCAGCACACTCGTTATCATCCGCCGCGCCTGGCCTGAAGTCGATGGCACCTTGTCCGTCCCCGGACTGACCGCCCAGGTACAAGTGATACGCGACAAATGGGGTGTGCCGCATATTTATGCGGACAACGAACACGATCTCTTTTTCGCGCAGGGTTACGTGCATGCCCAAGATCGCTTGTGGCAAATGGAGATGAATCGACGGGCGTCGACCGGCACCTTAAGCCAGGTAGCGGGCAAGGCCGGGGTGAGCACCGATCGAGCCATACGCCTGTTAGGTATTAAAAGCGCAGCCGAACAAACCTGGGAAACATTAGATGCGGACACCCGCAATCTGGTCGAGGACTATATGGACGGAGTCAATGCCTATATCGAAAGCCACCGCGATCGGTTGCCACTGGAGTACACGGTTTTGGGTATCAGTCCTGACACCTGGACACCGATCGATGTACTTAGCCAAGCCAACCTGCTGGCGTTGTCGCTCGGTCACAATTATCGCATGGAGATACTGCGCGCCCAGATCATTGCACACGTGGGTGAAGAAGGAGCCCAGGACCTTTTCACACCTTACGCGGAAGGGACACCCATCATGATTCCCCCCGAGGCGAGCAATTACTCCTGGCTGAAAGACATTGATTACACCGGGTTAAACGAACTGGATCGGTGGGTGGGTGACCCCACACCCGGCTGGGGGAGTAACAACTGGGTCGTCAGCGGTAGTCGCACAGCCACCGGTAAACCCCTTCTGGAAAACGACACCCATTTGGGTACACAAATGCCCTCGCTCTGGTATGAAAATGACCTGCACGGTGGGCGCTTTAACGTGACCGGCTTTAGCCTGCCCGGTGTGCCCTTCATCATCGTCGGCCACAATCAACGTATCGCCTGGGGAGAAACTGCTTTAGGTCAGGACGTCCAGGATTATTACATCGAAAAGTTCGACGATCCCGAAAACCCCACGCAGTATGAATATCAGGGACAGTGGTATCCGCTTGAACGCCGCCTCGAAACCATCCAGGTCAGAGGCAGTGCGCCGATCACGTTTACTCTTTTAACCACACAGCACGGTGCGGTAATGAACGAATTCTTACAAGGCCGCACGACCATCACCGCACCATTAACGTTACGCTGGGCGCTGCGTGATGGCAATCGGATTGCGCTGGCCGCCAAGTTGCTCAATCTGGCAAGCAACTGGGAAGAGTATCGGACGGCGTTGAGTTACTGGGATGCGCCCGGCCTGAATATGGTTTACGCCGATGTCGACGGCAATATTGGCTATCAGGCGATAGGTCGTACGCCTATTCGTGTAAAGAACCATCAGGGTATTGTGCCAGTGACGGGCTGGACGGGCGACTATGAATGGCAAGGCTATATCCCCTTTGAGGAGATGCCTTTTTCTTACAACCCGCCAGCCGGGTTCCTTGCCACCGCTAACAATCGCGTGACCACCGACGCTTATACTTATACATTGACCTATGACTGGTTCCCCGGCTATCGCGCCCAACGCATCACCGAATTGCTGGCGACCAACGATCATGTCACGCTGGAGGATATGAAGGCCATCGAGGCGGAGACCTACTCGTATCCGGCGCAAGCGCTGCGACCTTACCTATTGGCAGCGGTGCAGCCCGCCAACGAGCAGGAAACTAAAGCGCTGGAAATCGTTAAAAATTGGGACTTGTACTTCGAGCGTGATCGGGCCGGAGCGTCCATTTACGAACGCTGGTATGTGAACCTGATCCAGAATACCATTGCCGACGAGCTGGGCAAGGATCTGTCCGGCCGCTATCTGGCCGGGCAATACGAACGTCACGGTAACCAGCACGTTCCCATGATGGTCGACTCGGTGATGCCCGATCTGAATAATCATTGGTTCGATGACACGACGACACCGGAACGCGAAACGCGTGATGACATCATCCGCCGCAGCTTTTCAGAAGCGGTGCAATGGCTCAGCGACAACTATGGCAAAGATCCCCAAGGTTGGATCTGGGGCCGCCTGCATACGCTACAGTTTGGTCACGTTACCTTTGGCAATGTGGCGCCGTTGAATTTGATTTTTAACGGACCGAAAATCTCAGTCCCCGGCGATCACTTTTCGGTAAATTCGGCCTCTTTCAACTGGAATGCCCCTTTTGCCG
>JAUQXC010000054.1 GCA_030834825.1 Thermoflexales bacterium | reverse complement strand
GGGCCGCTTCTTGTAGAGACGTCAAGCCTTAGGGCGCTTCTACTTGCAACGACTCAATGAGACTGTCCAGCGCGCTGAGATCAGGCGTAAAGGTCTGGGCGGAGGTCGCCTCCAGTTTTTGTGTTATGGCCTGACGATAGTTTGCATACTCATTGTCAAAGCTCGAGGAGTTCCAGGCAGGGAAAGGAATGCCGTCGATTGCCGGGACATCGTCCGGATCGTCTACCTTGTCCGGCAGAAACGGTGCAGCAATGGGCAGGAAAGCCGATACATAGTAAGCGCCATCACTCGTCATTCCTTGGAAGACGTACACCAGGCCTTCATTGTTGATGGGCCATGTATTTTGCGCAAGCTGCGTCAGGAACCGTATCCCTGAGCCGTTCGCGAATTGCAGATATTGGATCTGCACATCAATGAGTTGTCCTGCATGGAGGTCTGGCAAGATAGGGACTTCTCCTTTTAAAGTTGCCGACGGCTCGGCCAGCTGTTGCTTTAATTCTTGCACGGTCTCAGCGGCATACCCACTCAATTCATTTGTTGGATAGATGCGGAGGTGTGGTTCAAATTGAGTGTTGCGAGCATCGTAATTAACCAGGGTGAATTCCGTATAGGCCGGGTACAGCGTTTCCCAGCTTTCTTCTGCCGGCTGTACCTGCACGTTGACGCCGCTCGTCAGAGCGGTTGGCATCGTAAACCGGATACCTTGGTAAACAACGTCTCCGCCTGAAATGAAGTAAGGTGTAGCCGTTGTGGTAGGCGGTGGCACAGGTGTCGCCGTTGGTGGTGGCGTGTTTGTCGATCGGGGTGTACGGGTGGACTTAGGTGTATTGGTGGGAGGGAGTGTATGAGTCGGGCTGGCTGTTTCCGTCAAGGCTTGAGTGGGTGGGATCGCCGTCGGGAGGGGCGTAACCGCCGGAGTGCAAGCAGTCAGCGTCATGACCAGCGAAATGATAGATGCTTTCACTAACAGGGAACGTGCGGATAAGTAGCGCATGATTAAAAACTTAATCTGTAGTAGGACTGACCTTACGCAGTTTGTAGCTGCGGCATCCCTATGTCCACCTTGCAAAGCGGCACACTTGCATCGCACCGCCCGGCGGGTGCAGTGCAAGTGTGAGGATGACGTTTCTGCGAAAGATGACGTATGAGTTTAGCATAGGAATCTGAGGAAGGTTTATTGTTCCGTACTCCCCTGCCATTCGTGAGCATAGGCACGGGTCAACAGGCGAAAGCCGTTCTGAGCGAGGATGGGCTGGCTCATCGGACTGGCGCCGGTGGCTAGAAAGCGATAGCCACGCTGCATGGCCTCCTGCACCCGAACGGCGAGGATGGCAGTATACAGCCCCCGTGCGCGAAAGTCCGGCAGCGTTGCCCCACCGAACAGCCCGGCAAACTGGCTGTGAGGATGAAAGTAGATCCAACTTGAACAGGCCGGTTGTCCATCCACGTAGGCCACATACACACTCAGATAATTGGGGACTTCCAGATGGTCGCCTAGTCGCTGCTTGAGCCAGCCGAAATCTCCGCCCCAGACTTGTGCTTCGATTTGAACGACATCGTCCAGGTGATCGCGTTGCGTGATCCGCCGGATCTCGATCGCCGCTGGGTTCAATAGAGCCGGCGAGGTTTCCTGCACCTCCAGCACCATGACGGCATCTGGATCGTCATCCGGCGCAAAGCCCTGGGCCAGCAGGTGCTCTTTCAAACTGGGTGGCGTGTCATGCTCATACACATGCCACGAGAATGGCTGATCCATGGTCGAAAAATAAGCGATTTGTTCTTGAATGACGGCGTCGAGGTCCGCCTCATCCAGGCGGCTGTACGAAACATAGTTCATGCCGGGCGCGGGCTTGATGAAGCGTACCAATTGCGGGAAGACTTCCTTTCGCACGTTCGGGTACTCGATCTCGATGCGCAATTGTGCATCGTAGAGCGCCAACAAGTCTGGTTGATCCATTACGCCTCCCTTGAAAAGTGTGCTGCTAGCCGTAGGTCACGACGCGGGTTGGCCTGATTCGACACGCGACCAGTTGCATCTCGGTCCTTTTCTCTTCGGGTTCCACATGCCCGAAGAACGTGGGTTGATTGACGTACCGCTGGGTGAGTTGATCTGCCAGCGCTTCCGCGCCGTCTGGCGTCACTTCCTCAACCGTTCCGCGGATTTCCAAATAGCGATAGGGATTGTACGGGTCCACGACCAGGACGGTCGCCTTGCGCCGCTCGCGGAGGTTTCTTTCCTTTTGCGTGCCGCGCCAGGTGAAGAGCCGAATGTGGCCGCCGTCATACAGGCCCCATACGCAGTTGACTTGCGGTTGTCCGTCGGGCATGACGGTCGCGAGGACGATGACGTTCGGCTGTTCGAGCAGATCCAGGTGAGATGCAGGAATCGTGGTGGTCATGTTTTTATCTCACTTTCTGCAAACGGCAATGGCCCGCACCGGCGAGCCGGTGCCTCCCCGGATCTTGAGCGGCAAACCAATAAAGCGAAAGCGTCCTCGCCCGCTGAGCTGGTGCAAGTTGATCAGATTCTCGTAATGCGTGAAGCCTAACTCTCCGCAGATGTGATGAACTTCCTTGTTCGAAACGTGGCGTACACCCGGGGCCATCGTTTCAACGCCGAAAGCCGCGATCTTTTGCTGGCCCAGCCAGCGTGCGGCCTCGCTGCTAAGCCCCGGTCCATGATACCAGTCGTCCGTCCCAAAGGCGCGTCGATAATGATCCGTATACAGCAGCACCGTATCTCCCGGCTTGATTTCAAGGCCTGCTTCAGAGAGGGCGCGTTCTAAATCGGCCGGCTCGATCAACTCCCGCAGACCTTTATGCGACAGGTCCAAACAGATCCCTTCGGTATAGAACATGGTGAGCGGCATCGTGTCGATCGACTGTCCCCGGTACTGGCGAGCCATATGGTTGAGGGCATCGACATGCGTCCCGGTATGCTCGCCCAACTCCAGCCGATTTACGGCGGGGGAAACGACATCGCTCTCGGTAATGCCCTCCCACTGTTCATGCGAGACATGCAGTGTGATTGCCACTTCCGGCAGGCCCGGAAACACCGGCATGCCCGAGAAGATTTCCTGGCTCAAGTCAATGATTTCTGGCATACTTTATATCCTTACCCCTGTGAAACGTGATCCTCTCACATTTCGTTCCATTTGCTGTGTGGGAAATTTACAGACGGTTGTCTACAAAGGTCACGTCTTAACTATAGCTGAAATTGAAGATCGGCCTGGAAAACCCCGGTTTCTGAGATGGTTGAGGCTATCGCTGCCTTACCCACCGCCAGATCGTTCCACCGTCGTTGAAGCCCAGCGGAATGAAGACCTGCAGCGTCATCACGAAGAAATTCTCCAGGAAGAAGAACCACAGTACGAAAGACCACAGCGCGTCGGCACTACGAATGGTCAGCAGGATGGTGATGAATGCTACAGCGCTGAGCCAGGCGCTAAAGATCGGCCCGCCCAAGGCGCGGCGAATGTGGATCTTGCGGGGCAGCGGCGGCTCGTCGGGCGGATATAGGGCTGTGGAGAGCACGCCTAACTTGCCAAAGCGAATGCCCGTCATGGGATAGCCGGTACGGCGCGCGGCCCAGGCGTGACCCAGTTGATGCGCCAGTTCGGTGAGCCAGTGCAGGACGACGACGATCACCCCACCCAGCAGCGCAGAGCCGATCGGGATGTTGAGGGCCGCCATCAACACGATGACTATCACGTACAACGCGATCGATCCGATGAGGGCTGCCGGAGTCGCCGTCAATGGCAGGCCTGCCAGAGTACCCAGGGGTCTTTCTTTCATGAATGCATATCCTTGGATAAGTTCGGTGTTCAGATTCGGTAATCGGGATTCGAGGCTTGCCCGTATCCGCCGCATTATGGCGGCGGGCCGCTGGGCGTAGCCGGATTTTGCGGGATCTATTGACTGAAGTTTTGAATCCCGTGGGCCGTTATTGCTTAGCTATCAAGGCTTCTGGGTCGCAGCACGCCGCGCGACATCGGCAATGACGTCCACTTTCAATCGTCGATAATATTGACGCCACGCCGCTGTCTCGGCCAGCAATACCTTGAGTTCCGACGCGAGTTCGTTCGCTTCGTCCGAAGTCTGCCCACCCGGCGCAACCGTCAACTGCTCTTTGCTCCAATCGAGCACGGCGATCTGTCCGGCGGCTTCCAGCCATTCGATGCCTTTGCGCGCCGTGATCAAACGCTGATTCAGCGCCGCCGCCAGCCGGGGGAGATTGACGCGACCCGCGCGCTGCAGGATGTCGTGCTTCAGCAGTCCGGTGAGTCGCTTGAGGAACGGCTCCACGCGATCGTCGGCGGCCTCGACCGCGCAGAGATAGATCGTCGTGGGCTTCACGCGTTCGATGGCGTGCGTCAATTCGCGCCAGCCACACGGCGCCGACCAGATCACCAGGCAGTCGGCTGGCGGCAGATCGTAACGACGCGCTACGGCAAATGGTGCACTGGCCGCGGCTGATGCCGCGGCATTAGCCGCGCCATCGGCCCACACAACCACCTCGAAACCTGGCGAGGGTGGTTGTGCAACTTGCAATTCTTCCAGTGTAACGCTGGCGAGGTCTTTTGTACGCCAATCGATCACTTCGATCTGCTGCGGCGGCGTGACGGTTCCGCCCTCCAGGGCCGTGATCGGCACTTCCGCCTCACGGCAATCCACCCACTCGATGGCAAGGGCTGTCTCGCCGCGAAACGTGCTGGTCTTGATCTGAAACGCCACGTCGAGCTGCGCCTCGGGCAAATCGATCTCCGCGCCGCGCCACCAGATCAACTTCTGGGTGTGGCCCTCCCGATCGGCGATCGTCACTTCACGGTGCTCACCCTTGCGCCCGAAGGTGCGCTCTCGTTCGATGGAGATCGCGCGTGCGGCGAACGTCACCGCCGGATTGCCTTCGCCGAACGGCGCCAGCCGATCGATCTCCTGCGCGAATTCGAGCGTGACCCGATCGAGCGGCAGAACCGCATCAATGAGCAGGCCATCCGTTACGGCGGCGGGATCGCGCACTCGTTCCACGGTGTTGGACAGCGCGTGGCGAAACACCGCCAGGTTCCCGGCCGGCAGCGACAACCCCGCCGCGCCTGGATGCCCGCCCACGCCCAGGATGAATTCGCTGCACAGCTTCAACGCGGTGGTGATGTCCACCCCCGCGATCGACCGCGCTGAGCCGCGCAGCACGTTGCCCTCGCCGACGAGCATGACCACCGGACGCTGATATTGCTCGGCCAACCGATTGGCCACCGGCCCGATGACGCCGCTGTGCCAATGGGCTTGATGCAGCACCAGCGCATGGTATTCCAGCAGCGACGGTTCTTTGGCGATCTGTTCCTGCGCGGTGATCAGGATTTGATCCATCAGCAGCTTGCGCTGATTGTTCAAGCCTTCCAGTTGCGAAGCGAGAATGCGCGCGCGTGTGAGATTGGTCGTCGTCAACAACTCTACCGCCAGGTTCGCATCGCCCAAACGGCCCAGCGCATTGAGACGCGGCCCCAACCCAAAACCGATGTGCTCAGCCGAGAGATTGGCCGCGTCGATCTTGGCCAGCGTCAGGATCGCCTGTAGACCCAGCCGTGGTGTGCGGCGCAAGCGATCGAGGCCGCGCTGTAACAGATAGCGTGTATCGGCTGTGAGTTCGGCCACGTCGGCCACGATGCCCAGCGCCACCAGATCGAGATAGTCGTCGGCGTGATCGGGTTCTCCCGCCAAGTGCCACACCTGTTGCGCAAGTTTGAAAGCCACGCCCACACCAGGCAGCGAGCGCAGCGGATGCGTGGCCGGCAGCCGCTTGGGATTGATCAGCGCGTCGGCTTGCGGAAGTTCGTCGGGCAGATCGTGGTGGTCGGTGACGAGCACGGTCAGCCCCTGTGCCTTGGCGAAGGCGATCGCTTCGTGTTCGGCGATGCCGGTGTCGCAGGTGAGCAGCACGTTGCTGCGCTGATCGATCAACCGCTTGAGCGGTTCGAGTTTGATGCCGTGCGATTCGGTCAGGCGCTGCGGGATGTAGAAGGTGACGTCGGCGTTGAGATCGCGCAGCAGCGAGACGAGCAGCGTGGTGGAGGTTTGCCCGTCGGCGTCGAAGTCGCCCCAGACGGCGATCTTCTCGCCGCGCGTGACGGCGCGATACAAACGATCGGCGGCGGCGGCCAGATCGGGCAGCTCACTCGGCGGGGCGGGCACATAGCGATCGGGATGGAGGAAAGCCGCGGCGGCTGGCGGCGTGGTCAGGCCGCGCCGCGCCAGCAATTGCGCCACGATCGGATCGCCGCCGACGGCGTGCGCTAAAGCGGGATCAATGTCGAGCGGTTCGGGAAAAATCCACATGGGCGTCAGTAGCGCAAGGTGTTTTCTCGCAAGAAGCGCGGGACTTCGTCTGGCGCGGGCAAGTTAACAACTTGCCCTACATCAATATTCAATCGCGTCGATCTGTTCGATGTTGATGCGTGTCACGAGATCGAAGTCTTCCTCGTCGGGTTCGCTGGTCCCAGCGTACACACCGCGATCGCACAACGAGCGATAGACGCAGTAGGCGCACTTGCGCTCGTCGGGCGTCTTGGCCCATTCACCCTCCTGGGTGGCACGCTGTTCGATCTCGGTGATTAATTCGCTCAAGAACTGGTGGTCATCCGCGTGTTGAGCGGCATCGTAGGGCAGGGCGACCAGCAGATCGGGATATTGCGCGAACCAGTAGATCATCGACACCGTGCCCGGCGGACGTTGCTGCGCAACAGTAAGCACATAGCGATACACCCGTGTTTGCAGGCGCTGCCGTAGTTGTTCGCGCGCCGGCTGGCGGTGCTCGGTCTTCCAGTCGACGATCACGGCGCGATCGTCGTCACGGGCGATCAGGTCGAAGTGCGCGGTGAGGCGATAAGACTTGAGCGGGATCGAGATCGCCACTTCGGCGCGACGTTGGGCAGGCAAATCGCGTAACGTGCGATCCAGGCTGTCGAGATAACTCTGCCACCAGCGCGCGAGTTCCGGCTCGCCGATCGAGGCGGTCAATATCTCGACGCTAAGTCCTTCGACGTGCTGTTGAATCAGGCGGTGAAAACGCCGGCCCAGCTCGGCTAAACGTTCGCGCTCCAATAAGGGTTCCGACTCGACAGCGGGCCACGCCTGTTCCAGCAGGTAGCGCAGTTGAAAACGCCGCTGGCAGTCAACGTAGTCGGCCAGGCTGGCTTGTGAGAAACGAAAGTGGAGTGGTAGGGTCATCTCATTCCGCCATAGGTGAAGATGGCTTGTTTGACGGCCGCCACGCACTGCGCCGTCTGTTGATTGACTTGTTGCGGCGTGAAGTACAACACATTCTCGTGCGTCGTGCGCGGGCGGCGCTCGCGAATGACGATGCCCACTTCGCCCTGCGCACAGGGCACAGCCAGATCGCCGTTGTAGCGGGCGCGTGCTTCGCGGATGACGTAGCCGCGCTCGGCGGCGATGCCCGCTTCCTTCAAAGCGCGCCACATCACATCGTGTTCGTGCGGCCCCAGGATCAGATCGTTGATCTCCCACGCGCTGAAGAGCCGTTCACCCGTCGTGAGCACGAAGGTCAAACGCCGCCACCGTTTCGAGGGAATGGGATGCGGCAGTTCCAACAGCGGGCTGAGTTGCAGCTTGTAATAAGGCTCTTGGGCGTGCGGATGCTGCGCTTCGTCGGGCAGCAGCTCACGCCGTGTCAGCAGTTCGTGGCCGCGCACCTGCGCATACCAGCGCACGCTGAAGGCCTCCGCGCCAAAGGGCTTGGTGCAGTAGAAAGCGACGAAATCCGGCGGAAAGAACTTGGGCGCGGTCTTCTGCGGGATGCGATACCAGTGCTGCTCGCGGGCCAACGCCAGATCGCGCGGCGAGTTCATCACGGCGACGAGTACGGATGAATCGGGTTGCATGCGATGATTGTAGCGTGACTTGCGCAGTGGGGCAAGCAGAATTAATCTGACGTTCTACCGTACGAGTTTTTCCTGCTGAGAGCCTGATCTTGACGCAAGGGGATGCGTCTAAAAATTGTCTAGGAGAAGAACGCACTTACCAAAAAGGCCAGCAGCCCCAACGAGGCACTCAGATACGCTCCGCGCATGGCCCGGCGGCCCTCGGTGGGTGTCTGGCTTTTCAGCAGCCGCCTGACGAAAAAGATAATCAGCACATCCGTGAGGGACATGCTGAGTAAGTAAGGCACGCGTACTTCGCCCCACACCAGCGGCATGAAGCTCACGATCACCACCACGCCAAAGAGCAGGCCTGCCAGGCGCAGCGCGGTTTGTTTTCCCCAACGAAGGGCGATGGATCGCGAGGCGCGTTTTTGATCCCCGGCAGCATCCATCGCATCTCCGGCGATTTCTTCTGCCAGATCGAAGAAGAATGCGAACAACGCAAAAGTCCAGACGGTTTTGTTCCAGACCTGTCCTACGCCTATTCCTCCAAGAACAAAGGTCATGGCCACCGAAGTACTCACGATCAGATTGCCCGGCAGGCCGGTGGCTTTCAGCTTCCAGTTGTACAAGAAGCCCATGATCCAGACGCTGAGGCTGAAGACTAGCGCTAATGGGCCGAGGGCTAGGGCTGCCACTAGCCCGAAGGAGGCAGTGATAAAGCTCAGAGCCATCACCTCCGCGGGAGAAAGCAAGCCGGCCGGTAAAGGCCGATGAGGGGCGTTGATGCGATCCACTTCCAGATCAAAGTAATCGTTGGAGATAAGGGCTGAAGCGGACAAGAGGAAACCGCAGGCAAAGCCCAGTCCCAACTCGCGCAGTGGCGGAAATGCTCCCAGTGCGAGCAGCTCCCCCAGCACGACACACAGACCTGCTGCCAGCGGCAGTTCGGGCCGAAATAATTGGATTACACCTTTAGTCTTCTGTTTGAGCGTCATCGATCTTCGCGGCTCCTCATCGCACCTAAGGTCTGTGAAGCGGGTTATATGCAGTGATTCTAAGCTGGAAGGCGCGTGGCGTAAAGCAGCTTGAGGTTTGATAAACTTTTCACATCCACCGGGGCCATCTAGCTCTAGAATGAAATTATCCGGTTCTTGAAAGGAGGTGAAGCTAGCTCAGTGGTGTTCGCTGCTGCAAAGTTTCAACCCTACACAAATTTTCATTGAGGAGGTTTGGCATGGTGCGACTATGGCGTGTCGTATTGATCGTGGTCTTGCTGGGCGGGGTGCTGCCGGCTGTGCCGGCGCAGGCTGACACTTCATTGCCGCCTTCCTTCTGCGTGGAAGTTCCGCAGCCGCCGAGCGACGAAATCTACCTGATCTGCGTGCCGCCCGATTGGAGCGAACCGTTTGACGTGGTGGTGTTTGCGCATGGCTACGTGCCGCCCGGCGCACCCATGACCCAGTATTACGAGCAGCTCAGGCTGCCCGGCGATCAATTCCTGCCCAATCTGGCCAACAGCCTGGGTTATGCCTTCATCTCGACCAGCTACACCAAGAATGGCCTGGCAGTCAAGGAAGGTCTGGCCGATACCGTGCGTTTGATCCAAGGTTTCAAGATCGCTCATCCCCAGGTGCGCCACGTCTATCTCGTGGGCGCATCGGAAGGCGGCTTGATCACCACCCTGGCCGCCGAGCGGCAAACGCCCATTTCCGGCGGTCTGGCGCTGTGTGGGCCGGTCGGCAACTTCCGTAAGCAGATCGATTATTTTGGTGACTTCCGGGTGCTGTTTGATTACTTCTATCCGGGCGCGCTGCCGCCCAGCCCGATCGAGGTTCCACCCGAAGTGATCTTGAATTGGGAGACGGTGTACGCGCCGCAGATCGCGGGGCTGATCGGCAACCCGGCCAACCAGCACCTCACTGAGCAGCTGTTGCGGACCTCGCACGCCCCGATCAATTCCGCCGACCCAGGCACGGCGATCGAGACGACCATCGGAGTTCTGGCTTACAACGTGTTTGCCACCAACGATGGCCGGGCTGAATTGGGCAGCCAGCCGTTCGACAACAAGTACAGGCTCTACCTGGGATCGGATAATGATCTGGCCATGAACGGCTCTCACGGAGTGCAGCGCTTCAAAGCCGATCGGGCGGCGCTGCTGGAAATCAGCCGCTACTATCAGACTACGGGTAAGCTCCAGGTGCCGCTGGTGACCATGCACACGCTTGGCGATCCGATCGTGCCTTATTGGCACGAACCCTTGTACACGGCCAAGACCCTGTTTGGCGGATCAGCCTTAAAGCATCTCCACATCCCGATCAATCGTTACGGGCACTGCACATTCACGGCGGAAGAAGCCCTGGCGGGCTTTGCCATTCTGAACTACATAGTGACGGGCGAACTACCCGACACGATCCCAGTGAATTGGACCACCGAGGCGCAGCGCAACTATCACGCGTTGGTCGAACAATTCCGCAGCCAACTGTCCGACAAGTAAGCGAGTCACCGTCTGCCGCTGATAGCGTTGCAAACAGAAGTCGGGGTCCGCTGTAGCGGCAGCGGACCCCGACTGAAGCTTCGACTCCGGTTATGGAGTTCTCTTAACCCCGTGAGCCAAGAAATGCCAGGATGACGATGAGTGAAATGGGAAAGAGCAGGGCAACCAATTCGAAGATTCCTCGCTGGCGCGCTATCCGCCGAATGGCTGGCGCCGCATAATATTGTCGCGTGGCATCCAGACGCGACTCCTGCGTGTACGAGGAGCAAGGCACTAACCCGGTGGCGGTGAAATGCTGCAACTGTTCCTGATGTGCCGCCAGGACCAGTTCCGGGCTGTCGTAGACGGAGACTTGCTGGACACAATCCTCCCGTTGGATCGCTGGAAAGGCTGCGCCACTGCCAGCGGTAAGCAGGATGGCCCCGTTGGTGAAGGGCGTGTAGAAATAGTAGACGCACCGCTTGGGATCTTTTATAAGTGACGCAAAGGCATGGTGATCAGGACTAGCGAGTGAGATCTCATAGATCGTGCTGCTCCACAAGGGTAGCTTTTCGGTCTTGAGGCCCAGGCGCCGAAAGCCGAGTTGTTGCAATTGGCCGACGATCTCGCTAAATCGATTGACTGTGGTGGCTGCTGGCTCTTCATCAGACATATCGACGAATTGGTAACGTAGTCGTGAAGGGTCAAGTGCGAAGATTAGCCGGGGAAGCGATCCCCAACTTATCCAAATGAGATAGAGAAGAACCGGGATAATCAAGAGGTGGAAGAGGTTCATAGTGAACAATCTCTTTCGAAACGGTTACGCTCAAGGCAGCAGCTCACGCAGGGCCGCGATCAATGCGTCAACGTCCGCGCGCGTATTGTACCCCTGCACCGAAATCCGCAGGAAGTGTCGCCCATTCCAATTGATTACGGGAATCTCGATGCGGTACTCAGCGTACAGTCGACGCTTCAACGTGTCGAGATCGCACGACGGCAAGGGCAGGGCCGACATTTGCGCGAACCAATCCGGATCGTCATGCGTTAATGGCGGCAGGCCAGTCAATTTGGAGACCTGCTTGCGCGCATACCGCACCAGTTCGTGACATTCACTTCGCACACGCGGCCAATCATGATCGCGTTGGAATTGAATTGCCGCCGGGACGCTGAGAAACGCGGCGATGTCGCGTGTGCCCGTCCATTCCTGCTCGTCGATGAACTTGGACGGACCCGGGTTTTCTGCCTCCCAGCCCCAACTGATCACCAGTGGTTCGATGAGGTGTTGCATCTCCCGGCGTGCATACAGAAACGCTGATCCCTTCGGTGACATGAGCCACTTGTGCAGGTTGCCGCTGTAGAAATCCGCGCCGAGCTCGCGCAGATTCAGATCGATCTGGCCCGGCGCGTGTGCGCCATCCACGATGGTGATGATGCCTCGTTTGTGCGCGCGATCGATCAACGGTTTGATCGGAAAGGTGATGGCCGTAGGTGAAGTGATGTGGCTGAGGAACAGCACGCGCGTCCGATCGGTCACACCCGACCAGATCGCGTCTGTCACTTCGTCCGCCGATCGGATCGGCACACTCACCGGCTGGCGCAGGTACTTGGCGCCGCATTTGCCGCATAGAAAGCGCCACGCCCGATCGAGTGCGCCGTATTCGTGATCGGTCGAGAGGACTTCGTCGTCGGGACGCAGCGCCAGCGATCGGGCGACGCTATTCAAGCCCACCGTCGCGTTCGTCACATACACCAGATCGTCCGCAGCCGCGCCGACGAATGCACCCAAAGCCGATCGGGCTGTCAGCATCAGATCGTTGAAGCGGCGGCCCAGAAACTCAACCGGCTGTCGTTCCAGTTCACGCTGCCAGCGTTGATACTCGTCAAAGACTGGTTTAGGACAGGCGCCAAACGATCCGTGGTTGAGGAAGATGACGTGGGGCTCGAGCAGAAAGCGATCGCGCAGGTTCATTTCTTGCGCCACAACTTGAAGATCAAGGTCACTCCTGCGCCCAGGGCCAGCGCCAACCACGCTTGTCGCCACGCGGCATCGGCCACGCGACTATTGAGAAAGAGGTGGCGCAGTCCGCTCAGCGATGTCACAGGTCTCCGTTCCGCATCGTGCAAGAAGAGCCAGGTGATATATTTTTCCACGAACGCAAAGGGCAACAGCCGCTTGGCGGTGATCATGACTTGTGCGTCGAGTCCCACCACGTAACGCAGGCGGGGCAATCGGCCGCGCATGATCTGTGCGATCGTCTGGGCCACGTCGATCGGATCGCGCCCCGCCTGGATGCTCAACCGATCGAGCGTAGCAGCTTGTTCGCGACGCGCCTGATAAACCTCCAATGCCCGATCGGGTGTTTCGATGGTCTGCGCAATACTCGTCTTGAAGTAACCGGGTTCGACCAGCGAGACGCGAATGTTGAACGGCTGCACTTCATAACGCAGCCCTTCCGTGTAACCTTCCAGTGCGTGCTTGCTGGCGGCATACACGCCAAAGAAGGGTGGCGTCGTCAGCCGTCCCGCCGCCGAACTGAGGTTGATGATCTGCCCACCGCCTTGTTGACGCATGAGAGGCAGCACTGCGTTGATCATCTGTATCACGCCGAAGAAGTTGGTTTCAAACAAGGCCTTCACCTGGGTCACTGATAATTCTTCACTGGCCGCACCGGGGCCGATGAAGCCCGCATTGTTGATCAACACATCCAGCCGGCCTGTCTGCGCGATGATCGTTTGCAGGCATGCCTGGATCGATTCTGCCGAACGCACGTCCAACGGCAATAGCGTGAAGCCATTGGCCTCTGCCTGGGTCGGACGACGGCTAGTGCCAAAGACGCGATAACCTTGCTGCGCCAGATAGCGCGCGGTGACCAGGCCGATGCCGGAGGAGGCGCCGGTAATCAAGACCACTTTGTTTGAAGACATGGTTGGATTCCTACTCATCCCTTCAGGGGGTAAGCCACGCGCGAATCTGGCTGGGTGTGACCGGTTCTGTCAGTAGCCGGGTAAACCACTGAACTGCGTTACCCTTGGCGGCGAATAAGGCATCGAGCAATTTGCCGCCGTAGCCATAGGTGAAGATATACGATCGGGACACCGGGTCACTGATAAATTCCACCGCTTTGTCGGCTTCTGATTCGCGGTGCAGGCCGTAGCGCTGGAAATAGGCGCTGACTTCCGCTGTGCTCTGGTGCTGTTCGTGCAAAAGGAAGGCCGCGTTGTCCCACACGCTGCCCAGTTCCCGCATCACGCGATCGATGGCGTGTTCGCGCACGGCATCCAGGTGCAAGTAGCCGGCGCGTGGGAAAATCTCTTCTGCATGCCAGCGGATCTGCTCTTCCTCGGATAACAGGACATCCAGCGCCTGCACCGCGATCCCTTCAGCCACAACACACGCCGGCGAATTAATCAAGGCGAGACAATGTTCGGGGCGACCCTGGGCCTGCAGCAAACGCGCCTCTTTGATCGACAGCTCGGTATGATGCCCGGCATAACCTTCATGGGCCAACGTCGTGGCGAGGTCGGTGATGTGCAGCGGCAGGTCCGTGTTGATGTCGATGCGCGATTGCCCATGACCCAGATACCAGTTATATGCCCTCCAGGGCTGGTTCGTCACCGGATAAAGTTCGAAGGATTCCTCATCGGGTAAGGGGAAGCGAGCGCGCGTCAACTGGCGTAAGCGCTCTGTTATGATCGACAGCAGCGGCTCGGCCTGCGCATAGGTGATCTCGATAGACTGTTTGTGTTGACTGAGTCGTTCAAACAGCGAATCGCCGGGCGGCAGCAGCTCATCCAGACGTCGGTGCGCTTCGTCGAATTCGCGTTCGTCAACCCAGGTGGGTGTGATGTCGTACAACAACGTCACTTCTTCGACCAGCGGCAGCGGCTCGCCTTGCAACAGGCGCAGGCTGGTCTGCATCGCCGTGACTTGCCGACCGAGGTAATCACGGCGTTGATCGTCGAAGGTTGGCTCCTGCTTGATCGCCGCTGCCAGATCCGCGGCTTCTTGCGCTAACTGATCGATCGGGCGCGGGCCAGTGGCAATGCTTTGCTCTTTCCACTCGGGCGGACCGAAATAGGTATCGACGTAGCCAGGGAGGTGTTGCTCGAGCGCCAGGGCAAGTTGAACGAAGCGCTGGGCGATGATGGTGTCAGAAGGTGGCATGATGATTTGCTTTCATTTCGACCACGCCTGTAACTCGATGACGTTGCCTTCGGGATCGGTGACGTAGCACCATGTCACCTGTGCGCCGGAAGCAATCTGTACTGTCACCACCTCGCCCACCGCTCGACCTCCAGCGGTGAGTACGGTTTCGCGGGCCGCAGGGACATCATCCACGGCAAAGGCAATGTGCCCGAAGCCGGGACGATTGACTGCCGTGGTCGGTCGATCTTCCATGAGATTGTAGTTGAAGATTTCCAACGTCGGGCCAGTGTCACCATAGCCGGGCAGGCGCAGATGCATTCCGCGCAGATGCACACCGGGCACGCCGGTTCCTGCTTCCATGATCGGCCCGCTGAGATCGCGTTCCGGCAATACGGGCACACAGCCAAACACGCGCTGGTAAAAATTGGCCAGGGCGTGCCAATCGTGTGCGATGAGGTTGGTGTGAACGTAGCGGGCTTGAAGCGTCATCGGGTAATTGTCTTCGGTGTTGCCGGGCAGAGCGTATCCTTTTTTACTGATCACTGATCGTTGACCGCTGATTGCCCCTCACTCCTCACTCGTCACTGCTTTACTCTTAATCGCCTTCAACACTCTCTCCGGCGTCAGCGGGAACGAATCAAACCAGATGCCGATGGCGTCCTTGACTGCCGCACACACGGCAGGCGCGAAAGGCAGATACGGCATCTCGCCCATGCCGCGCGCGCCCCACGGCCCGATCGGATCAGGATACTCCAGGATAATCGAATCGATCTGTTGGGGCACGTCGAGCACCGTCGGGATGAGATAATTGCTGAGATAGGGCGTCAATACCTGGCCGTCTTTCACCTGGAAATTTTCGGTGATGGTGTAACCTTGCGCCTGCACGATCGCGCCTTCGATCTGACCGCGCACCTGCGCCGGATTGATCGCCTTGCCCACATCATCCGCACACCACACCCGCAGCACGCGCACATGGCCGGTCTCAATATCCACTTCCACTTCACAAGCTTCCGCCACGTAGCCGTAGGCGAAGTTCGGCTCGCTCTTGCCCGTCTGCGGATCGTAAGGCGTGGTCTTGGGCGCCACCCAGCCATACTCCACGAAGACCGGGCGTTCTTCCTCGGCCCATTTCTTCAGTGCGCGTTCGGCTGCACCACGCAGGGAGTTGCCCAGCATGAAGGTCATGCGTGAGGCCGAAACGCTGCCGCTGTTGCCGCTGGTGGCCGTATCCGCTACGACGATCTTCACTTTCTCGATCGGCAGTGCCAACGCCTCGGCCGCCATTTGCTGCATGGCCGTATGCGTGCCCTGGCCCACTTCGGCGGCGGCGTGATAGACGATCGCTTCCTCGATATCCGCTCCGCCGCGCAGTTCCAGCCGCACGGTCGATTTCTCCACCGCGCCAAACGAGAAGCCCACATTCTTGTAACCG
>JAUQXC010000620.1 GCA_030834825.1 Thermoflexales bacterium | reverse complement strand
TGTCGGACGCGATCGGTGTGATTCGTGAGCGAGACGCGGCGAATCTCCACATCGTCTTCCGGCGCGACGGTGATCTCCATCGTCAACCCGAGGCCATGATCGTGACGCCGAAATTCGGCCATATGTGGAAAGAACTGCACGGCCTGGCTTTCAGGCCGCGCCGCTGTCGGTTGATCGGTGGCCGACCACACCTCGCCGTTCTCCAGGTCTTGAAGATAAATCCAGGTGCCACAGTCCTCGCGGGTGGTATCCGCGCGCCAGCGTGTGAGGTCAAGGTCTTGCCAGCGGCTAAAACCGGCCCCCGCGCTCGTAATCAGCACACCGTAACGTCCATTCGACAGGAAATGAACCTGGGGCGCGGGCGACTGCGCTGACACGCTCCACGGTGAAGCGCTGACCTGCTGCCGAACAGGGTCTTGTCGGGTCGCGCGCATGTCCTCCGGTTGCACCACTTCGAGTGGCGCATCGTACGGTACTTTTTCTTGCAACAGCAATTCGACGCTGCGCACGATCGGATCGGCGTGAAAGCGTCGCACCATGATGTTGTCGTGCAAGTAGTTGACGAGCGAGAGCAGGATCATGCCCTGATGATGCGCCTTGTACTCACGCACGATGGCGTGCGTTTCACCGATCGGCAATCGTGGAGTCGAAAAATCGATCGACTCGTAGAAACCGTGCGTGCCCAGCATCTGCAACTCGCCCAGGCGGGCGATGTTCTCCATCACCTGGCGCGGCCGCAGTGACAACGCGAGCAGCGAAGCATAAGGCGCAACCACCAGATCTTCGTCCAGGTTTCGCTTGAAGCCCAGGCCCGGCACGCCGAAGGTGCGATACTGATAATTCTGATCGCCATCGAACGCATAATAGCCCGCTTCGGAAATGCCCCACGGCACCTGCCTGTCTTTGCCGTATTCGATTTGCCCATCCACCGCGGCCAGACAACTGCGCTGTAACAATGTCCCATCGTAATTGCGCATCAGCAGGGCGGGCATCAGATACTCGAACATCGTGCCGCCCCAGGACAACAGCGCGCGGGTGCCATCCACCCGGGTTAGCGGACGCCCCAGCTGCAGCCAGTGCGTGGGCGGCACCTCATTCCGGGCGATGGTGACCAAGCTGGCGATCCGCGCTTCAGAGGCGAGCAAATCGTAGTAGTTGTTGTCCAGTCTTTCCACGGTGACATTGTACCCGATGTGAAACAGTTGCCGCTGCTCATCATATATGAAGCGAAAATCCATGGTCGCGACCTGTTGCACAGCTTGTTGCTCCAGGTTTTGAAAACCGATCAATAAATCGTGGGCGGCCAGTTTGGCCGCAGATAATTCTTGAGCGAGGCGTGTGCACCAGCCGCGCGCTTCGGGATCAAGCCCGGCCAGGTCGCGGAGACTTTGCAAGTTCGCCAAGCCGGCCGTGCAGACGGACTCAACGTCTTCAAGCAACGGCGCAGTAGGTAAGGCCGCGCACAATGCTCCCCAGGCCATGTGGATCGCGGGTGGTCCAGCGGGACGCGCGAACAACGCGGGCGGTTGGTTCAGCAATTCGAGCCAGGGCGCCAGTTGTTCGATCTCGCGTTGCATGTTGTACAGATGATGCTGCGTGCGATCGGCCGCGAGATGAAGTGCGTGAAGCGCGTCAGCGTCCAATGCTCCGGCATTGGCAGCGACGAGCGCCATCAAGGCCCGATTGAGCTCGCTCCACCGCTGGCCGATCAACTGATTCAGCAGCGGCACCCACGTCTCAACCTCGTCGTGCGCGGCGCTGATTTGCTGCCGCATTTCTGCCAGCGTGGATCGGAATGGCGCCACGGCCTCGGCTGATAGATCGCGCGCAACCTCATCGAAGAGACTCAGGGTATCGAGCAGGCCTTCCCAACTCTTCCAGCGCAAGATCGGTTGGTGCCGCATCGTTTGACACCCTTGGCCCAGCGCGCGGAGACAAGCGACCAGGTTGCCGCTATCGACCGTGGACACGTAACGCGGCGTCAGCGGCGCGAGGGTGCGGGTATCGTACCAGTTCAAAAAATGCCCGCGATATTTTTCGAGTTGGACCAGGCTGTCAAATGTGGCGTGCAAACGGGCGGACAAATCGCTCAGGCCGATGTAGCCCAGATCATACGCGGCCAACGTCGACAGCAAGAGCAGGCCCACATTTGTTGGAGAGGTGCTGTGGGCAATGATGCCGCGCGGCGCTTCCTGAAAATGATCGGGCGGCAGCCAGTGATCTTCGGGGCCGACGAACTGTTCGAAAAAGTACCACGTGCGTCGCGCTAGCGTGCACAGCTGCGCGACCTCGTCCACGGACAGCGGATCGGGGGCGTGATCGATCGGGCGGCTGATCCACCACGCGATCAGCGGCGAAAGAAGCCACATGCTCAAGAGCGGCAGCGCCGCAGGCAACGCCGTGGGATCGATCAAGACGATCAGCGCAGTCAATGTGCCGGTTGAAAGGATCGCCGCCAGAATCTGGGTCAACGTCACGCTGCTCGCCGAGGCGCGAATCGTTTCGGCGTAACTGGTCCATTGCAGCAGGTGTTTGCGCGTGACGAATAAGCGCACGAGCGTCGTCGCGATGCCGCCGAGCGTGAGCAAAGTTTCATAGAGAATGAAGGCCAGCGCCAGCACCCAGCGCACGAAGCCGGTTTCAAACGCGCGGAAGACCTGCCGCCACGGACTCCCGCCTACGGCTTGAACCACGCCAAGCACTAAACCGGTGAGCACGGGCACGGCCAGGGTCAATGCGCCGGCCAGCGTCCACACTAACGCCGAGCCGGGCAACCACAGCCAGCCGGCCACAAACAGCAGGAGCAGAGCCGGCGCCAGCAGGCTGCGGCGCAGGTTGTCTAGAATTTTCCAGCGGCCGATGATGGAGAGATCATTCGGGATCGACCCCTTGTTTACCGCAGGAACCCGTGGTAATAGCCACGGCAGCAACTGCCAGTCGCCACGAATCCAGCGGCGCGCACGGCGCAGATAAACAAAGTAGTGCGGGGGATAGTCTTCATACAAGACGACATCGGTGACCAGGCCGACGCGCCCGTGAATGCCTTCGATCAAATCGTGACTGAGTAACGCATTTTCCGGCATGCGTCCGGCGAGGCTGCGTTCAAAGGCATCCACATCATAGATGCCCTTGCCGACGTAGCTGCCTTCGCCAAACAAATCTTGATAGGCGTTCGACACCGCGCGGGTGTATAAATCCAGACCGATATCGCCGGCAAAGATGCGCGTAAAACGCGAGCGGTTGACGCTGGTGGACGTGATCTCGATGCCGGGTTGCAGCAGCGTGTACCCGGCAATGACGGCGCCGCTGCGCAGATCGAACTCGGCCCGATTGAGCGGATGCGCGAGCGCGGCGACCAGGCGATGCGCGGCTTCGCGCGGCATCAGCGTATCGGCATCCAGCGTGATGACGTATTTGATCTCACGCAGCATGGCCAGATCGCCCGTCTGCATGCTAAATGCTGTTCTTGCGCCGCCACGCAGTAACCGATTGAGCTCATGCAATTTGCCGCGTTTGCGCTCCCAGCCCATCCAGCGCTCTTCATGCGGATTCCATTTGGAATCGCGATGAAAGAGATAAAACGGCCCCGACGTTTCCCGGTGATATTTTTCATTGAGCGCACAGATGCCGGCGGAGGCCTGGGCGACCAGCGGATCTGCGTCGGACTCGGGTTGTTGCAGCGTGTCGGGCAAATCCGTGAGCAGCGCAAAGTACAGATGCGCGTCCTGACTGCGCAAGAAGGTAAGTTCCACTTGTTTGAGCAACGACTTCACTTCGGCCGCGCTGGACAACAGCGAAGGGATGACCACCAGGGTCTTGTACTCCGCCGGGATGGTTTCCTCAAAATCCATCTTGGGTAGAACGCGCGGTGGAATGACCAGGGTAATGATCCAGTTGATTAGACTAACGGACACAGTGAGCGCCGGGATGAGCAGCAGCAGTCCGACCATCACCTCTTGCCAGGGATTCGCGCCAGACGCTCGCGCAGTCAGGACGCCGCCAAGCACAACCATCAACGTGAGCAACGCCACGCCGCTGAGATAGACCGGCGTCGGATGATCCAAGGCCCCACGGCGAATGCGGGAGATCAGGGGCACACGATAGCCCACGCGCGCATCGAGCTGCGCACGACCCGCATCGAGCAGATAATAGCCGACGTGCGCGGCGCGGGCTGTCGCCGATTGTGAATGGGCCTGGGCCAGATCAATCGCCTGGCGTGCGACGGCTTGCTCGTCCTGGCCGGTGGCGCGCGCCAACTTTTCGATCACCTTGCGATAGCGATCGCGCGTTTCTTGATCCATGTTGGCATAGACGTGCACCGGATCGCCGCGCAGAATGTGTTCGACCCGGCTGACGCTTTCAAAAAAGTCGTCCCAATCCAGGGTCGCCAGCAGGCGCAGACTCGTAATGCAGTTGGCGACCGTCTCATCACCGGTGATGGCCTGGGGCAAAGTCAGCGTGGGCAGTAAATTGGCACGGGGCAGATCGGTAATGCGGCTGACGCTCTGCGCCAGGAATTCGACCAGCCCCAGGCGGAGCATCACGGGCAGCGCCCACAATTCGCCGGTGGTCAGTGGCGCGAAGTTCTGATAGAGTTGCACAAAGCGCGTGATGTGAGCCAGATCGAGCCGCGCCTTGCGCATCACGATCAATTTTTGCGCGACGGCATAGACCCGCGGATAACCCGACAACGACCCGGCGTCGCGCCCCGGCAATTGGCGATAGAAACTGGCCGGCATATCTTCGCGGATCTGGCGGCAGGTTTGCTGGACTAGATAGAAATTATCCGGCAGCCACTCGGCGGCCTCGGACAGCGATTGGGGATTGGACCCGGACTGCAACTGCCGCGTCGCGGCGCGAAACAGCGCTTCCTGGGCCTTCAAATAAGCGGGCAATGGAAAGGACGAATGGGCCATGCGTTATTGCCCTTCGGATTCGTTGTTAGCCGCTTCGATCGGGGTAGGCGCGGTCGGAGTTTGCGAACCTTCTTGCATGATGACCAACGGCCTCGTCCCATACGCGATCAAATTGCTGGCCACATCGCCATACGGCCCACGGGTTTGACTGGAGACACCGTGCGCGCTGAGCAGCACCAGGTCGGCTTTTTCCTGCTCAACCAATTCATGCAACGTGGCCGCGAGATGATCACTGACGAGGACGCGCGCTTCAACTTCGCCCGTCAGCCGCGACTGCAATTGATCCAGATACTGAGTGGCTTCGGCCTGATTGCGCGCCACGAGCTGGTCTGCCAGTTCCACATCCTCGCGGCTGGGCGGCGTCCGCCGGGGCAGGACGGGCTGCTGGACGAGATGTACTAACACAATTTGCGCGTCGTGGGCGCGCGCCAGGACGGCGGCGGCAGGCAAGATGGTCTCGGCGCGCGGGGTGCCATCCAGCGGTACGAGGAGGCGCTGATAGCGCAGGCCAGGGGCGTCTAGCACCACGGGTTGAGCCGCGCGCACAATCATCACCGAAGTGCGCGCCCGCAGCACAATTTTCTGCACGACGCTGCTCACCCCCCAGTCACTCAAGCCGCTCTGTCCGTGGCTGCTCAGGATGATCAGTTGGGATGCGTGGGTGTCTGAAAACCCGATGACTTGTTCAGCCGCAACCCCTTCCAGGATGTGCGTTTCAGTCAGCAAGCCGGCGGCTTGCAGGCGCAAGTCCACTTCGTTCAAATACGTGGTCGCTTCGGCTTTGCGAATTTGCCAGTTGAGGGGATCCATCGCACGCCGCCAGCGCGCTTCGCGTGGCGTATCCATCACATGCAGGAGCGTGACCTGGGATTCGAACGCGCGCGCGACGGCGATCGTATGCGGCAACACGCACTCGGCGAGCGCCGAGCGATCCAGCGGCAGGAGAATTTGGTTAAACATCGGGCTTGCCTCATTTACTCAAGGTTCGGTTATTTTAGCGGGTTTCGGAAAACCACACGCGACTGGTTCTCTATCACCGCCCTTGGAACGGCCGGCTTTACTCAGTGGCTGCGCGAAAGAGCACTTCTGGGGCTTGCAAATAATTGAGCACCGGAATGGACGGATGGGCCATACATGATTGGCTTCCAGCGCTCCCGGGCCGCAATTTCAGCTGGACTTGGCTGAATCTCGTCCTGCGAAAGGTCCTGCACAATCAACACCGGGGTGGTTCCAAACGCAATGAAACTGATGACCACACTACCATAGGGCCATTGGGTCAGACCGGAATGACCATGAGCGCTCAAGACGACCAGGTCAATCATCTCTTGTTCAACTAACTCGTGCAATGTGGCGGCGATGTGATTGCTGACGAGCACGCGCGCTTGAATTTCCCCTGTTAGCTGTGAGCGCAGTTCATTCAAGTGCTGGATCGCCTCGACCTGATTGCGCTCCACCAGTCGATCGGCCACTTCAACATCCTCACGGCTGAGAGGTATCCGCCGGGGCATTTCCGGTCGCCTGACCACATGCGCCAACAAGATTTGAGCCGCGTGGAAACGGGCGAGGGCGTTCACCATAGGCAAGACGCACTCGGCACGCTGCGATCCGTCAATGGGAACCAGGATGCGGCGATAGCGCAAGCCAGTCATCTCCGGCGAGGTTGGCTGATAAGCGCGCACGATCATGACCGAAGTGCGCGCACGCAGGATGACCTTGAGCACGACACCACTCACGTTCCAGCCACTCAAGCCGCTTTGCCCATGACTGCTCAGGATGATCAGTTGGGGTGTGTGGGTCTCCGAAAACCCGCTGATTTGTTCAGCCGCAAACCCTTCGAGAATGTGCGTTTCAGTGAGCAAACCGGCAGTCTGCAGGTGCACCTCTACTTCGTGCAAATATGTTTTTGCTTCGGCTTTGCGGATTTGCCAATTGAGCGGATCCATCACATTCTGCCAGCGCTCTTCGCGCGGCAGATCCATCACATTTAGGAGCGTGACCTGGGACTCGAACGTGCGCGCGATGGCGATTGCATGCGGCAATACGCACTCAGCCAGTGCCGAGCGATCTAAGGGGAGAAGAATTCGGTTAAACATAGGCTTGCCTCCTTTACTCATGGCTCGGGCAGTGCCTCCTTGCGGTGGCCGTATTTAAATCACCGCAAAGAGGCGCACTCACGCCCCGCGCTTGCGAAGCGCGTCCCGGGCCGTCCACACATGAATATCGACGGATCGTAAACGCAACTGGAATTCGCGCTAGTTTTGCTCGCGCAGCCGCCCGACACCCCCGCCCAGTTTTTCAGCTTGCTTCAGACGGTGGTCAGGCCAATGTTCGAACAGACTTTTCCCGGTCCCATTGACGTGTTATTGCCGCTGCAATGAATGCTACTTGGTCGTTGGCATCCACGATGCCGGCGTCTTGTCCGACATGCGCCTTGCTCAACAGGGCCTGACCACCTTGATCAGCCGCGATGGCTTTGAGATGACCGAAAGCATCGCGCACAAAATCGATCGCGGCGCTTTCCCTCGAGAGCGTCGTGGCGCCTTCTGCGGAGAGGACGAGGGCGACCGCATCGAAAAGCACGGAAGGCGTACCCGCCAGTTGCCCGTCAACAGCCAGCTGCGAGCCATCGGACAGCTGCACGCCGCCCACTGTGGGAGCGACGATCTTCACGCTAGCACCTGCCTTGGTGGCGGCCTTTTTAAGCTTCTGGATGACAACGCCGTCCGAACCATTTGCGATCAAGATGCCAACGGCACGCCCCCTGAGCGTGTCTTTCATCTTGCCGATGATCTGCAAGGCGGGTGAAAGCTTCATCTGCTGCACGGGCGCGGCGACCGCCGGCGCAGCCGGCAGCTTATCCAACGCCAGACCCGCCGCGACTCGCTGGGCCAGGTCTTCTTCGATGTGCCGCAGGTGAGCGACCAACGCCTCACGGATATGGAGATGTTCGACCTTGGAAAGCTCAAAGACCAACGCGGAGGCGATGTGCGCCTGCTCATACCCGGATTGGCTGAGATAGAACTGTCGCGCCTGGCTATAGTGGTCGGCGAAACGCTCGTCGCGGACGCGGCCCTTCTCGCCGGTTTCAGTGACCGCCGCGCTATGAAAGCCATGGTCCGGTGTTTCGCGGGGCGAGGTTTCTGACAAGGAGTTGGGCTCATACGCAACCCGGCCCACCGGTTGCTCCATCTGCATGTGTCCGTCGCGTTGATGATTGCCGAACGGGCACTTGGGCGCATTGATCAGGATTTGGTGGAAATTGGGTGAGCCCAGGCGGGAAAGCTGCGTGTCGATATAGGAAAACAAACGGCCTTGCAACAGTGGATCATTCGAGAAATCGATGCCGGGCACGATATTTCCGGGGCAGTAAGCAACCTGTTCGGTTTCAGCGAAAAAGTTGTCCGGCCAGCGATCCAACACCATACGCCCTACCACTTTCAAGGGTACCAGCTCTTCGGGAATCAGCTTGGTCGCGTCCAGGTGATCGAACGGGAATTTGTCTGCTTCCTCCTGCGTGAACAGTTGAACCGCGAATTCCCACTCGGGGAAACTGCCCGCAGCGATGGCTTCGAACATGTCGCGGCGGTGGAAGTCCGGATCAGCGCCGGCAATCTTGACGGCCTCATCCCAAATAGTGGATTGCAAGCCGAGTTTGGGGCGCCAGTGGAATTTGACGAAGGTTGATTCACCGGCGGCGTTAATCAGCCGGAAGCTATGGACCCCAAAGCCTTCGATCATCCGCAGCGAACGTGGCAACGTGCGATCAGACATGATCCACATCACCATATGCATGGATTCAGGCGTGAGCGAAATGAAATCCCAGAAGGTGTCGTGCGCGGTTGCCGCTTGCGGGAAGGCGCGGTCGGGTTCCATTTTTACGGCATGAATCAGGTCGGGGAATTTGATGGCATCCTGGATGAAGAAAACGGGGATGTTGTTGCCCACCAGATCCCAGTTGCCTTCCTGGGTGTAAAACTTGACGGCAAAGCCGCGTACGTCACGTGGGGTGTCGACCGAACCCGCGCCGCCCGCAACGGTCGATATCCGCGTAAACACGGGTGTCTTCGCACCTACCTCGGTAAGAACTTTGGCGGTGGTGTAGGGTTTCAACGAAGTCGTCAGCTCGAAGAAGCCATGCACGCCCGTCCCTCGCGCGTGAACGATCCGCTCCGGAATACGCTCATGATCGAAGTGCGTGATTTTTTCGCGCAGGATAAAATCCTCCAGCAGCGTTGGACCGTGCAGGTTGGCCTTGAGCGAATTTTGATTATCGGAAAGCGCGACGCCCTGGTTCGTAGTGAGCGCGGGGTGTTCTCCTCCGGCGCTCTGGTGAAGTTCGCCGCTGGCAGCCAATTGTGAGTCTCCGTTGGAAGCCAGGCCCTTTTCCGGTTTACGTTTTTCGGGTTTACTCGCCATCGCTTTTTTGCTCATGATTGGTCTCCTTGGTGGGTGATGTCCGCCAGCTGGCGGTTAATGAGAAATCGACTCACTAATCCGTCGTTTTACCGTCGAAGTGTTCGGTGTCCTTCTCCGCATCGGCGCGGGTATGGTGGACTACGCCGTCCCGATGATTCGGCGGCGCATAGAGCGTATAAAGCTTCAATGGAACACTGCCGGTATTGCTGATGTTGTGATTCGCCCCGGCCGGGACACGCACGGCGAAACCCGCGCTAATCACCGTGCGCACACCATCGAGAACGGCCTCGCCCGTCCCTTCCTCCACGCGAAAGAACTGATCGAGTTTGTGCACTTCCATCCCGATCTCTTCTCCGGGCTTCAACGCCATGACAACCAGCTGGCAGTTTTTGGCCGTGTAAAGCACCTGACGAAAATCTTCATTCTTGACGGTGATGCTTTCGATGTTCTTTACAAAACCTTTCATGGTAATTCCTCCAGTTGACGACTTTAACATCGTTGTAGTTAGATGGCCTCAAAGACGAGGCACTTTTTTATGACGCCCGACACGACTCTTTAGCGGCGCCGGCAAAACGACCTCAGGTTTTAAGGAATGCCAGCAGGTCGGCGTTGAGCTGATCCATGTGAGTGTAAGCGAGTCCATGGGGCGCGCCCGCGTAGATCTTTAGGGTCGCGCTCTTGACCAGCTTCGCTGAACAGAGAGCCGCGGCGCCGATCGGTACGATCTGGTCGTCGTCGCCGTGAATGATCAGCGTCGGCACATCGAACTTCTTGAGGTCTTCGGTGAAATCCGTCTCGGAGAACGCCTTGATGCAGTCGAAGGTATTCTTGGCACCGGCCTGCATGCCCTGCAACCAGAACGAGTCGATCATGCCCTGTGAAACTTTGGAGCCGGGCCGGTTGGCCCCGAAGAACGGACCACCGGCGATATCCTTGTAGAA
>JAUQXC010000619.1 GCA_030834825.1 Thermoflexales bacterium | reverse complement strand
ATTCCGACACGCTGTTTTCAATTGACAATGCTGAGCAAGCGCCGCTGTCCAACAGTGATCTATTCAAGCAGGCTACCAGCTTGCTGCCCAGCAACCGGTTGAATACGTTCTTCATGAATTTCCAGCCGTTGTGGGATTGGCTCGAGAGCCAAGCAAAAGGGGATGTTGGCGCGGGCGTCGAGGCCGTACTCAATTACTTGAGCCATTTCAAGTGGATGTCCAGCGGCAGTGAAGTTCCAGCCAATGGCCTGCAACGCGGCTCGCTCCACATTGGCATTAGCCAGTAGTTTATAGTGAGATCAGGCGATAGTGACCAACAGGCCGACCGGAGAACAATACTCCGGTCGGCCTGTTAGGTTATCGTGCTGTGGCACGATGGTATGGCCTCACTTCTTCATTAGCGCAAGAGTCAGTGCCTCATTCACACTGCGCGCCATCACAATCTCGATCTTATCCTGCGGCAGTTCAGCCGCGCGCTGCGTCTTGGGGATCAGCGCGCGGGCAAAGCCCAACTTCGCCGCCTCGTTCAAGCGGGCGGGCAACTGCCCCACGGTACGTAGTTCACCGCTCAACCCCACCTCGCCGATGATCGCCAGATCGACGGCGACCGGCACATCGCGCATCGACGACGCAATGGAACAGGCCATCGCTAAGTCCGCCGCCGGTTCGGTGATGTGCAGCCCACCGATCACATTGGCAAAAACATCCTGATCGCCCAGCTTCAGTCCCACGCGCTTGCTCAACACGGCCGTCAACAGCAGCAAGCGATTCATGTCCAGGCCGTTTGCGGTGCGGCGCGGCAAACCAAAGGCGCTGGTGCTGCATAAGGCTTGTACTTCCACCAGCAGTGGACGCGTCCCTTCCATCGTTACGGCAATCGACGAACCAGGCGCATTGGGCAAACGTTCGGCCAGAAACGCTTCGCTGGGATTCAGCACCTCGGCCATGCCGCTGCCGCGCATCTCGAAGACACCCACCTCGTTGGTCGCACCAAAACGATTCTTCGTCGAGCGCAACAAGCGATAAGTGTGGAAGCGATCACCCTCAAGATACAGGACCGTATCGACGATATGCTCCAGCACCTTCGGGCCGGCGATCGACCCCGACTTGGTCACGTGCCCCACGATAAACACGCTCGTCCCGCTCCCTTTGGCGACGCCTTGCAAGCGCGCCGCGCACTCGCGCACCTGCGAGATCGATCCCGCTGCCGAAGTGAGTTCACTCACCGTCATGGTCTGAATCGAATCGATGATCGCCAGGCGCGGCTTCAGGTTCGCAATGTGAAGATTGATTTCATCCAGATCGGTTTCCGTCAAAAGATACAGTTGTTGGCCATCATCACCCAGGCGTTGCGCCCGCATCTTGATCTGCTGGGCGCTCTCCTCGCCCGACACATACAGCACCGGTCCATGGGTGGCGGCGACTTGCGTGGCAACCTGCATCAGCAGCGTCGATTTGCCGATGCCCGGATCGCCGCTGACCAACACCAGGCAGCCCGGCACGATGCCGCCGCCCAACACGCGGCTGAATTCCTCCATCGCCATGGGGATGCGATCAAGCGCATCGGTCTTCACGTCGCTCAAGCGGATGGGCGTCGCCCGCGGCTGTCCTCCGCCCGCGCGACTCTTCTGGCTCGAACGTTCCTCGATCACCTCGACGAACGAATTCCACTCGCCGCAGTCGGGACAGCGCCCCATCCACTTCAGCTGAACGGAACCACACTGCTGGCAGACAAACTGAGTATAAGTCTTTGCTTTAGCCATTTTCACCATCCGCCATTGGCAACCAGATGCGAAACGTGCTGCCTTTGCCTTCCTCGCTCTCGGCAGACACACGTCCACCATGCTGCTCCACGATGGCCTTCACCAGACTCAGGCCAAGTCCGGTCCCTGCAATGTTCTCTGCGCCGGGAATCCTGACCCGATAAAAACGCTGAAACAGTTTCGCCTGCGCGGCCGCTGGAATACCGTAACCTGTGTCCTGCACTTCGATTAAAACACGCTGATCGTCGGGCCGCACGCGCACCCAGATGGACCCGCCGTCCGGCGTGTACTTCACGGCGTTGTTGATCAGATTGCCGATGGCCTGTTTCAAGCGGGCGGGATCGCCCCGAATCGACGGCAGATCGTGCGGCAGCGTAAAGTCCACCTGTTGTTGCTGGGTCTGGGCCATCTCTTCAAACTCCGCCACGGCCTCGGCCGCCAGACTACCCACATCGACCCGCACTCGCAAACGATCGGTCCCCGCTTCCACCCGTTCCAAATCGAGCAACTCGGTGACCAGCGTCTGCATGCGGTTCAGCGCAGCCTCCAGGCCCTGCAAGGCCCGTTCACGAAACGGCGTGGCCGGTTGCAGGTCGTCTTTCAAGAGATCCAGATATCCGATGGCGACTCCCAACGGCGTACGCAGATCATGTGAAGTCATCTGTACCATCTGCGACTTGAACTGATCCAGCCGCTTCAGATAAGTGATGTCACGCATGATCACCACCCGCCCCAGATGCGCGCCTGTTTCATCTTTCGCGATCGTAATCGTGACCAGGTAGGTCTGCCCATTATCCAGCGGCGCTTCAAATGACTGCTCTTCCGAGTTGGGAGTGTGCCGCTGATAGGCCTCCAGCACGGACGGGAAGGTCAGCAGCTGCTCGATCGGGCGGCCGACCGCCGTCGCTGCACTGACGCCCAACAACCGCTCGGCCGCCGGATTCAATAACTGCACGCGGTCGGCTGTATCGATCAACACCACCACATCGCGCGCACTATGCAAAATTGCACTCGCCCGCTGTCGCTCCCGCTGCGCCTCAATCAGCAGGGCGGCATTCTCGGCCGCAATGGCTGCCTGATCGGTGAGTGCCGTCAACGCCGACACTTCCTCAGCACTGAAGGCCTCGACGGCCAGACTTTCAAACGTCATCACACCGATCACCCGCTCGGCTGTTTTCAGCGGCGTCAACAACAGCGATCGAATGGCAGCGCTGACCGCGGGAATGTAGTCCGGCTCTTGTCGCGTGTCTCGCGCCAGATAAGGCTGCCCCGTGCGCAACACTTGCGCGGCCAATCCTGTTGTGAGTTTCTGCCGAAAGTTCGGTACAGCCAGCGCCACTAACGGGCCAGCCTGTGCGCGTATATAGAAATCACCTGCGACCTCGTCAATCCACATGACGGTCACATAGGGCAACCCAAAGCGCACCTGAGCTGAATTCACGATGGTCGTCAGCAGCTCATCCAGCCCCATACCGGCCAACAGCAGCCGATTTGTCTGAGTAATGGCTTCCAAGTCGCGCGCGCGGCGGCGCACCAGGGCATATTGCCGCGAACGCGCTAAGGCAGCGCCAATCTGATCGGCCAGGGTGATCAGCAAATCAGCCGCATCGCCCAGCGCCACCTGAGTTCGTGGCTTCACTAACACCAGCCAGCCCAGTGGCTGCGCTTCAGAATACACGGCGACACACGCGGTGACGCGGGGTAGGTCCGCCGACGTTAAAGCCACAGATTCTTCCGGTCGCGCCTCACAGGCAATGATCTGTCGTGAATCCACCGGTGGCCAAGGGAGTGCCTTGGGCAATTGCAACAAGGCCGGCAAGGTCTGTGAAGTTGCCGCACGCAGCACCCACTGCTCGTGATCGAGCGTCAACAGCGCCGCCTCTTCCGCACTCACCACGGCCGCGATCTGTTGCAGCACGCGCGGCAGACTTTGCTCCAGATCGGGATCAGGCGCGTGCATCAACGTGCTCAAAATACCGGTTAATGTTTCACGCTCGCGCGCCAGTGCCACAGCCCGATCGCGCTGCTTGCCGGCACCATAGGCCAACGCGGCAAAAGTCAGCAGCAGCGTCAACACCAGCCAGTATGCCGGCCCCACCGTGGTGAAAAACTCACGCGGCGCGATCGCACGGCCGACTTCCATCAGTTTAATAACAGCGTAGAGGAACGCCGCTGCCAGGGACAACAGCAGCGCGCTTAACCCGTAACGGACGGCATACGATTTGAGCATGCCCCATCTCCGCTCATAGTATAGCCCGATTGGCCCGGCGCAACAACGTAATGGTTTCGATATGATACGTGTGTGGAAACAGATCGAGCGGCTGTACCTCGATCAGAGCGTAACCGCTGTCGATCAACTGCCGCACGTCACGCGCCAGCGTAGCCGGATCGCAGCTGACGTAGACCACCCGATCGATCCGCTGCGCGACAATGGCTTCGATCACGCGCGCCCCACATCCGGCCCGGGGCGGATCAAACACCGCCGCTGCGATCGGTATGTCCAACTGAGGCAACACCTTCTCGACCGGACCGTGCCGCACTTCAACTTGATCAAAACCCGCCAGATTCATTCGGAAATCGTGTACCGCGCTGGCGCTCGACTCAATGCCGACTATCCGTCCGGCCCGGGCGGTGAGAAAACGGCTGAACAAGCCCACCCCGCAATAAGCATCCACGATCGTCTCATGTGGCTGCGGGTCCAACTTCATCACGACTTGATCGATCAACCCTTCGATCAAGGAAGTATTGACCTGAAAGAAACTCTCGTCGGACACGCGCAAGGTTGCGTCCTTGAGTTGAAACCTCGTCGCGCCGCTCGTTCGATCGGAGGAATGACCGGACCGGACACTCGCGCGGCTGGCGCGCTTGACGCTGTGCCGGTTCGACTTCAACCAGTCTTCCAGCACCGGCTCAATCACCGGACACTCTTCAAGCGGAACGACCCGATGGCTGCGCGCTGCCTGAAAGCCAGGCTGGCCCTCTCTGGTGAGGTGAAATTGCGCGTGATTGCGATAATGCCAGATCGCCGGGCTGGGGAGGGTATCACGCACCGGAGGCTCAAGCACATGACCCAGCCGCTGCAACTGCTCGCGCACAATGGCCGTCTTGAAACGAAGTTGGGCCGCATAGTCGATGTGCTGCCAGTGACAACCGCCACACGCGGTGGAGTCAAACCCGAAATGCGGGCAGCGCGGCGCAATCCGATCGGGAGACGGCTCGATCACCTCAATCACCCGCGCACGGGCAAAGCGCGTGCGATCGTCTTCCACGGCAATGCGAACCTGCTCCCCAGGCAGACCGCCTGAGACGAAGATGGCCTTGCCACCCAGACGGCCCAGCGCCTCGCCGCCGTAAGTCATGGCTTCCAGGCGCAAGGTGATTTCACGTGCCGGGTCAAGTGGAGAGGGCATGCTGAGAATTATACCCAGGTTTGGTCAACGTGCGGTCTTTATGCTATAGTAGTGAACATTATGAGGAAGCGCAAACGGCCCTCTACCGGCCGCCTTTCGATTATGATCCTGGTAGCCGTCTTGATTCTGTACGGCTTCTTCATTGGTCCCTTACGCGCCCTGACCAACGATATTTTCATCACGGGTCTGTTCAACCTGTTTGTCGCCTTCGTCATCGTGATGGTGTTTTTCTACCTGACGCTGCTGCTGGCAGGGTCACACGTCTTGCCCGTTAACCCCCGTGACAGACAGGAGAAAGCGGCCGCACGCGGTATCCTGCGCCGGTTTGCCACGGGCGGTCGGGTGGCGATGGCCGTGGTGCGTGACGGTGTCGTAGTACCGGGACCGGGCGGCGAGCCGCGCGAAGAGGTCTGGGGGCACGGTGTCATCGACGTGGATAGCACCAGCGTGGTGACCCTGCACACCGAAATCGATCTCAGCCGCATCAAAGGCCCCGGCCTGGTCTTCATGCGTGAAACGGAACAACTGCGGCACATCGTCGATCTGCGGATTCAATTCCGGTCGCAGGAATTTGAGTTCATGACCCGCGACGGCATTCCCATCAAGGCACGTTTGACGCTGCGCTTCCAGATCGATCAAGCGAACTTCAACAAAAATCTGCATGCGCACGATCCTAAGGCCCCCTTCCCGGCGCCGATCAGCTGGTCGATGCGGCCCGTGGCCCGGGCCTTGACGAACTTGCAAGTGGTCGACGGCGGCGGCCCGCTGACAAAATGGAACGACTTGCCGTTGTTGTATGCTAAAGGCATGCTGCGCGCCATCATCTCCGAATACCGCTTTGACGACCTGCTCTCGCCCAACGAACCGACCCGGGATCCACGCAAAGACATTCGTGAGCAGATCATCGCACGCTTGAAACCGGTCTTGATGCAGCAAGGCGTCAAGGTGCTCAGTCTCAGCATCGCCATGTTTCTACCGCAAGAGTTTGATCCCGACAAGACCTTCAACCAGGAAAAGCCGGAACTGGACCCCATCACGGCGCAACGCATCAAAGCCTGGAAGGCCGAGTGGGAAAGCCGCATGATCAAACTGAATGCCGAGGGGCAGGCCGAAGCCGATCGGCAGCGCGAGAAAGCCCGGGCCCAGGCCCGGCTGGAAAGTATCATGCGCCTGACACAAGCTTTGGAACAAGACCTGCCGCTCAGCGGCGATCAAGATCAAATCACTCAGCATTTCTGGAAAGTCGTCAAGAAAATCACTGACGATCCTAAAACGCGGTCGCTGCTGGAAGAAGATCAGCTGCGCTTCGTCTTGCAGATAGCGCGGCCAGGCGAACTGCCGCCGCAGCTTGAACCACCTGACGCTCATGGATTCTCATCCACGACTTAAAGACCTGATCGCGACACTGGCTTACTCGCTAAGCCACGACGAGCAAGTGCGCGCCTGGCTGCGCTTTGGGGCGTTGTTTGCGGCGTTGCTCGTTGTGGGGCTGGCGGGTGGTTTGATCGTGCAATCGATCAGACCGCCGGCCGAACGCTACGTCGAGCGCGAACCGGGCAAGGAGTGCATTTATAATGCGACTTCGGCTGAAGCCACATTGGCTACGGGACAACCGGCAGGCGGTCCACAAGCTTCGCCAGCTTTGAATATTGCCGCTCCGCCCGGTGCTCAGATTTACGCGCAGTGGTTCATTCGCAACACCAGCTCCTGTGCCTGGGGCGCCGATGTGCAGTTCCGCTTGATCTATGGACAGGTGGAGGCGCTGACGGATACGCTCTCGGTCCCGGCCTATCAGTTCCCAGACAATACTTTGCCGGACATCGCGCCAGAAGGTATCCTGGCACCCGTCGTCGAGATGATCGCGCCCGCGGCCCCCGGCTCCTACGTGACGAAGTGGCGTTTGTTCGCACCCGATGGTATCCACTGGTTTGGTCCGGAGTTCACGTTCACCGTCGATGTCGCGACCGGCATTGAAGGCATCGTGCCTGCCCCGCCCAAGTTCTTCGTCGATTGGTGGTTTATCATCCCGGCCCTGATTGGCATTGCCATTGCCTTCATCCGCGCAGGCACCTTTGTCGCACAGATGTACAGCCTGAAGTCCCTCTGGCATGGAGTCGCCTTTGTTGTGAACACCACCCTGGGCCTGCCGGTGGGCGGCGGCTGGATTTCAGTGCAGCACGGCGATTACGAGAACCCCCAGAATGACGACAACGAGGTCTTATTGAAGATCGGCGGGCCGGGTGTGCTGTCCATCAAAGATCACACGGCCGTGCTGACGGAGCGCGGCGCACGTTATTCACGCGTCCTGGGACCGGAAGATCATACCCTGATGCCGTTCGAGCGCATTCGCGCCATCTATGATCTGCGCACGCAGAGCTTTGACGGCGTGGAAATGAGCCTGACGAAAGATGGTATTCCTGTGCGCGCGGCGGAGGGCGCCATGTTCCGCTTCATGGAGCGCATGCCGGGCGAGCCGCCCACCTCGGCGCAGCATCCGCGTTTTTTGAGCGTGCTGCATCACTATCTGACGCGCACGCCACATGGCGCGGGCACCGAACCGCCGGTTTCGCCGGAGGCGCTGCGCATGGCCTGCTATGAGGTGCATCGGCCACCTAAACCGATCAAGTGGTTTCAGGCGGCCTTCAGTTCCGCCGTGGGTGAAGTGCGTGACGAGTTGAACCGCCGCATGCTCGATCAGATCTTTGCGCCCGACGATCCCGGGCGCAGTCCACGGCGCGAAATTGCAGCCAAACTCGACAACGCGGCCAAAGCGGCTCTGGCCGCACGCGGGCTTGAACTGGTGGACAGCACCTTTGGCAACCTGCAACTGCCACGGGAGGTGACCACACAGCGCACCAACATGTGGCAGGCCGGCTGGGAAAAAGAATCGACCATTATCCGTTCAGGCGGCGAGGCCGAAGGACTGTTGCAACTTCAAACAGTGCGCGCTGAAGCACAGGCCGAGCTGGTGAAAAGCATCGTGCAGGCGGCGCGCACGATGGATCCGAATAATCAACTTTCACGCGATGTGGTGGAAGCCTTGGCGCGCGCCATCGAACGCACCCTGCAGCGAGAGACCATTCTGCCGTTATTATCCACCACGACACGCAAGGAAGCAGATCAAGTTCTGGAACGGCTGCGCCGCCTCAACTTGCCGCCAGGACCGCCGGGACGTTAAGCTCAATGGTGCCTCTGAATATTCCGCGCCTGCTCCGCTCCATCGACACCCGCCGGGTTGATCCGGAGATCCTTGTACGCTGCAAGGAAGCCCAGCATTGGCTGCGCCGCAAGGAGATTGACAAGGCGTTGGAACTGGCTCGGGCCACGACACGTCTGGCAGCGCGTGCCCGGAGTGTCAATAAGCGCGACATCGCCACGGAAGCAGTGCGGCGCACTTCGGCCGGCATTGCCCTGCTCTACCTGGCCTATCTACGCCATCTCTCCATGGTGCCGGCCGAAGGGGGTCGGGCTTTGCTCACGGGTCAGCTCGCCTTAACCTGGCTAGCCCATGATGAATATCACCATGCGTTGGCCGAGTTAGTTCTGGCCCGCATCGCCTGGGAAGAAGAACGCTTTGAAGTGGCTGTGCGCCATTATCAAGCCGCCTTGCCACGCCTTGATAAGCTGATGGTTGTTCAACATCGCCAAAGTAATCCGCGGCTGGAGGCAGAGTACCAGGGACTCAAACAGGCGGCGCAGCAGGCCGTGCGTCGCGTGCCATTAGCCGATCGCCCTACACCGGCCCATTTGTCACCTCCCCTGGAGGAAAGCAGCGACCGGGATTGGCTCGATCAGATTGAGATTCCCGCTGAGCTTATCTGGACCCATATCGATCTGGCCGGCATGCAGTTGATGCCGGTACAGAGCGCCGAACACAACGTGGCCATCTTATCGCAGCACGTCCAGCTGCAGCCTGACAAACTGGACTACATCGAGGTCGATCAGCTCTCGATCGGCGGGCAGCATTATCAAATTCTGGCGCCCGAACCCACCCGGGGCAAGTTCCGCATGCAGACCGGCCAACCCTACTACGCCTTTCAGTTTGCGGCTGCGCGTGAGCCACAGCCACCGGGCCAGCCCGACTTTGCGCTGGTCCGCTCGCACGATCGAACGCTGCCGCCCGATTGGCCGATCGTGATTTTGATCCCCACGGAACAACGCGCCTTGTTGGTACACAACCAGCCGCCGGCTTCGCCGTTGATCATCGGCGAACGAGTCTGGGCTTTTCAGGATGGCACAGACACCAAAACTTACCATGAAGACGACGTGCAGATCGCCGGCGCCGTCGTCGCTCTATTGACGCCGTTAGATTCGCCAGCAACCGAGTAAACGTTGTTAGATATACCCGCTGCTCCTCCCGAACTCACGCTCAACTTTCGCCGTGACTTAATGTCGCCTATCTTTCGCGCCATCCACGCCGGTCGATCGTGTGCCGTGGTCGGGCTGCGCGGCGCCGGTCTGTCCAACGCGTTGCGGTTTAGCGCCGAACGCCGCGTCATCGACAACTATCTGAACGCCCTGGCCACCTATACATTGCCCGTCTATTTGGAGACCGGCTGGCTCACCCAACCCACCGAGTTCTCTCGTGAGATCATCCGGCAGATTAACCGCGCCGCGGAACATCACCACAGCGCCAGAGCCGATCAAAATGCGCTGCACTATCTGGAACAACAGCTCGATCAGGCGGAACCTGACGAACTGCTCTCCAAAGCCGTGACGCTGTTATGCCGTACGCCGCAGCACCGCCTGCTGCTGATCTTCGACGAATTCGATCAACCATTTTTACAAATGCCGGTCGCCCGGCTGCGCCGGCTGCGCCAGCTGCGTGATGAACACAAGCTGCGCTTGTGCTATCTGGTAGGCACCTGCCGCGAACTCACCACACTGGCCCAACAGCGCAGCGCACACGACGAAGCCGTCGATAAATTCACCGAACTGTTTGACGAAGATACTTATCCGCTCCGGCCCTATGCCCGCGCCGACGCGCACGCAGCCATCCGGCGCAAAACCTTCGACTGGCGGCTGCCCCCCACGGCCGATGACGAAGATCAGCTGTATCGCCTGACCGGAGGCCATGCCAAGCTGTTGGTGGCTGTGTTGCGCCTGTGGGAAGAGCAGCGGCATCTGCCTTGGAGCAGTTTCGAGCGCGGCGTGCAACAAGAGCAACATCTACACGAGCTCTGTGCGGCGATCTGGGACGATCTCGATCTGGGCGAGCGCTTTGCCCTGTTCACCTTGACGGCCGATCGGCGCGCCGCGATCCGATCGAGCGAGCTGGAACGGCTGCGCAAGCAAGGGCTGATCGTCGGCCATCCGCCCGGTATCTTCTCGATCATCTTTGAAGCCTTCGTCAAGACGCAAGGCCCGATCGCGCCGCCCGATCCACCGGTTCGATCGTCCCGACTGCGCGATCTCGACGCCGCCGTTTAGTGGTAGGCCAGTCAGTCACTTGCCCGGAAAGGATGTGCCATGCCAGAGCTGCTGCCGCCGGTCACCTTTCGCCGTGAAATTCTCGAGCCTGTGATCGATCTGTTGCGCATGGGCGAGTCGTGCGCACTGGTCGGTGTGGGCAGTTCCGGCAAATCCAACATCGCGCGCCATCTGCCCCGCGCCGACGTCCGTCTGACCTATTTTGAAAATCGCGCGCCGCACATCTTTGTGCTGTATGTGAACTGCAAACCGCTGGCGCATCATCCGCCGCAGGCCCTCTACCTGCAGGCGCTCGATCAACTGACCCGCATGGCCGAGGAACTGGCGGGCGTCTATCAACCGCTGCTACCGGTCCTCACTGAGCTCTGGCAGGCCGCACAGGCCAGCCCGGAAGCATTAGCCAAGCGCAACTTCGATCGCGCGATCGATCACGTGGCACGTGCCGGAGCCGAGCTGATCGTGGTGGAACTGGACGACTGTGATGATCTGTTTGGCAAAGCGCCGCCGGTCTTGTTCGCCGATCTGCGCGAGCTGCGTGATAACCACAAACGCCAGGTCGTCTACCTCACGCTGACGCGGCGCGAGCCGGCGTTCCTGCGCTTGAATACCCCTGAATTTGAAGAACTATTCGAATTGATCTCCGCCACCGGTCATACCATCGCCATCACACCTTACCTGGAAGCCGATGCACTTTTCATGTTGCAGCGCCTGGCGTCTCGCCAGGAAACGGCGCCCTTACTGGCGTACAGCGAAAAACGGCGCATCTATGAGTTGAGCGGCGGTCACGCCGGCCTGATCCGCTCGATCTATTTCGCCGTGCGACGCAACCCCGACTCACTGGAAAACATGACGCCGGCGCAATTGCTGACCAATGCCGACATTGAAGATGAGTGCAGCAAGATCTTGCACAGCCTGGAAGACGAGGAACGCGCCGAACTGCGCCGCCTCGTCACGCAAGCCGCGCCCACGACCGATGGTTTAGCGCGGCTCAAGCGGCGGGGCTTGATCCTGTCACCCGCGTTGAACACACCACAGATCTTCGCGCCGGTTTTTGAGGTGTACCTCCGCCAGCAATTCGGGCCGTCGCGGGAAGCCGTCACGATCGAGTTTGTAGGAACCGCGCGCCAGGTGCGCGTCAACGGTCAGCTGATCAGCAGCTTAAACTGGCCCGAGTACGAAATCCTGCGCCACCTGTACCATCACCGTCCTGACCTCTGCCGCATCAACGAGCTCTTTGAAGCCATGCGTCCCGCTGAGCTCGGCCGGACGCACGACCGTGCCCAGGGCAACCCCGTTGAGCGACTCGCTCAATACGTGCTGCAGATTCGTGCCAAGCTGGGCAAGGTCGCAGAAGCGATTCAGCGCGAGCCAGACGGTTATCGCTTTGTGAGCCACTGAAGGAGCCAGGCATGAGCAAGTCATCTTCGACCGAGAACCGTTACCCGCTTTCACTGCGCTTGCTGCTGAAGTTCGGGAAGTGGTTTGGCGCCGGCTTTGTGCCGGACATGACGGTGCAGGTAGTTTATAACAATGGACTGTATGCCGGGGTGCGCGGTCCCGGTCGTTTTCGCTACAACCGTTTCACCGAAACGCTGGGGGCGCAGATCGCGGTCGGAGCAC
>JAUQXC010000618.1 GCA_030834825.1 Thermoflexales bacterium | reverse complement strand
CGGTGGCGCAACGGATTTTGAAATATTACTTTGAGCGGAAGAATCAACCCGCAACCCAAACTGGACAAGCTACGATACCGTGAAAAACCCCAATCTGTGGCACTACTGGCTGCCGCTCCTGGTGCTGAGTCTCTTCGTCGCCCGCTGTCTGTATGAACTCAACCCGATCCAGTTCATGTCGCTGGCCGACTGGCTCAGCGTGTTGTTTATTGCGTTAGGGACATTGATCGTGGCCCGGGTGGTGCTCAACCTCGCACCGCGCTGGTTCGCGGGGTTCCCGCCCGATCTCAGCCCGCTGTGGCTGCTGCTGGTCTACGTCGTTTGGCCGCCCGTCGATCTGGGTTGGGCGTTGACGCTGTTGCTGGGCGCGGTGGCATTGATAGCGGCGCGGTATGTGATGCCGCATCTCCGTTGGTTTGATGCTGCAATCGGTTTAATCATTTTCGCGCTCTACTTGATCACGCTGGGTGATCATGTGGGGCAGGCCGATACGTTTGAGTTTCAGGTCGTCGCACCGCAGTGGGGCATTGCCCATCCGACCGGTTACCCGCTGTTCATCAGCTTGGGCAAACTTTTCTCGCTGCTGCCCATCAACTCGATGGCGTGGCGCGTGAATCTGTCCTCGGCGATCTTCGGGGCGCTTGCCGTGTGGCTGATCTACCGCATGCTCGTGGCACTGACATCCGATCGGTTGGCGGCCGCTCTCGCGGCGCTGGCGCTGGCCGCCTCGCCCGCCTTATGGAGTCAAGCCGTCGTCGCCGAAGTCTACGCACTGAACGCCCTGTTCGTCGCGGCGATACTGTTCTTGCTAAGCAGATTGCTTAATGTTCGATCTAATTTCCAATTTCCACGCGAAGCGTCCAGCTTCTATCTTCTCTTCTTCCTTTTCGGTCTGGCACTCTCTCATCATCTCACCAGCGCGATCTTGATCCCGGCGATGTTGATCACGTTATTGTGGGTGCGCCCCCGACTCAGTGTGAGGACGTGGTTGGTGGCGGGTGGCTTGTTCCTGTTAGGATTGACGCCATGGTTGTTCATCTTCTTCCGCTGGCCTGCACTGCATAACGGCGAGTGGATGAGCATCGGCGAGTGGGCGACCTGGATCTTTGGGCTACGCTTCGGCGGTGCATTGAATCTGTCTCTGGTGTTCGATCCCACCCGCTGGGGGATCGTCACGCGCCTCGTGTTCGAGCAGTTTGGTGGGGTGGGCGCAGGCTTGTCCTTGCTGGGTTTGAGCGTGCTCGCCTGGCGCGCGCGGCGTGTGGCCTTGATCACGGGTGTGACGTTCGCCGGCTATTTTTTCTATGCGCTTGTCTACAATGTGCCGGATGTTGCCGTCTTCTTCATTCCGGCGTTCATGCTGCTGGCCTTGTGGTTCGGTGTGGCAATCGCCTTCATTTTGAAGCAGGTCGCCGTTTGGGTGGAAGACCTTCCGATTACGCCGTACGCCGTACGCAATACGTTTTGCCTGCTCTTGGCCTTGCTGTCGCTCTGGCAGATTGCCGGCAACTTTGACAGGGTCAATCAGCGCGGCCTCAATGCCGACAAAGAAACGTGGGGACGCTATGTGCTCTCGCTGCCCATTCGGCAAAATGCTGCGCTGCTGGTGGACGGCGAGAAGATCGCGCCGTTGTACTACCTTCAAGTGACGGAAAACATCCGGCCTGATCTGGATCTGCTCGTGGAGGGTAACGAAGCGCTGTATCGCCAGGAACTCGATCGGCGTCTGGCTGAAGGTCAGTCGGTCTACCTGGCGCGCTTCCTGCCGAATCTGCCGTATCGCCTCCGATCGCTCGGCCCTTTGGCCGAAGTGAGCACCGAACCGGTGAGCGCCGCACCCCCGCTGGGGCGGCAGATCAACGTGATGCTTGGCGATCAGATCGAACTGCTCGGAAGCGACGAAGTGCCAGGGCGGCCCTATCGATTTACGCTGTACTGGCAGGCCACTACATCTGAACGAAAGAATTACCATGTGCGCTTGCGGCTGTTGGATGCGCAGGGCAATGTCTGGTGGGAGGACACTGGCGCACATCCGGTGGGTGGTTACTATCCCACCGGCGCGTGGGCGCTGGACGAAGTGGTCAGCGATTTTCATGAGGTCGAAATTGAATCCTTCCTGCTTCCCGGCACGTATGATCTGGAGGTGGGGCTGTTTACACCGTTTCGATCGGACGGCCTGAAAACTGCCGGAGGTGCTGACTGGTTGCCCGTTGCCAGTGTTCAGGTGATCACCTCGCGTGCTGAGCCGCTGGCCCGCCCGGTGCGCATGGCCTATGGACCAACGGCGCTGCTCGCGCTTGACGAATTGAGCACGGTGCCACCGGAGAGTCAGGTTGCGTTGCAACTGCAAGCCGTAGGAGCGACCGCGCCGGCGACCTTGGCGTTGATCGATGAGCGCTACATTTATGCTACGTACACGCAGACGTTGCGCGCCGGACAGACGCGCATCACCTTCCCGGCGCCCGAGTTTGAAGGCGATTATCAGGTCTGGCTGACGACGGGGCAACCGGCGCGCTGTCACTGGTTGGCCGATGTGACGAACAGCTGCCGGCTGGGCACGCTGACCGTGGCCGGTGAAGTCATCGGGGACGCCATCAATTTTGAGAATCAAGTGCTGCTGTTGGAGGCAGAGATCGATCGTGAGACAGTGCAGCAGGGCGAATCGCTCAAAATCGATCTGTTGTGGCGCGGTTTGAAAACGTGGCCGGACAACTATACGGCATTCGTCCATTTGATCGGGCCGGATGGCAAGGTGCACGGCCAGATCGATCAATGGCCGGTGCAAGGCACGCTGCCCACCTCAAATTGGACAACGGGGCAGGTGGTGGCTGATCCGTACCAGGTCCCGTTGGCCGCTGGGGCCCCGCGTGGCCGGTATCAAGTGGAAGTGGGCTGGTATTTGCTTTCGACGTCGCGCCGTTTGAACGTGTTGGATGCAGTCGGCCGGCCGACCGCTGATCATGTGATCGTGGGGGAATTTGTCGTGCCCTGAAGGGCCTGACACCGCGGAAAGATTTAGGCTCTTCCGGGTTGGACGGGATTATTGTCGCGTGGCTCCCGCTGGATGGTCACATCCAGTGGCTGAAACGGCGGATGTAACCATCCCCCGGGAGCAATTCCCGCTGAAGCCGGAAGAACCAAGATTTTCAAGCTAGTCACACAACGACATCGCCCGATCAACTGATCGGGCGACGTGGTGCTGCTCTCAACAACCCAATAAAGAATCTATCCAATAGAACCAAAGTGAGCCCAGCTAATCCACTAAACGTGACGGTAAATAATGGGCCAAAGCGGTGGCGATCAGCCAGATATGCCGGGGTGTGGCCGGTCGGATGGGATAAGAAGCCCAACGGTAGGCTTGAATTGGCTCGATCCACGCATAGGCCACTTCTGGTTCTTCGTCCAGCATGCGCCCGATGGCCATCTCGGCCAACCAGCGCGGCTTGCTTTCACGATATTCCTGTCCGGTGCGATCGATTTTGACTAAGTCAACAAATTCCAGGGCCAGCTGTTTGAGTTCCATCGGATCACCTCGGTCTTTCTACTGCGGTACACCTGCCTTTCTCGATTTCAGCGGTTGGTCTGTCAGGCTTACTTGCTAATAGCATAGCATGAATCGCGCGTTGAAATATTGGGGTTCTGTAGACGTTGTGGCGTCATTGTGTTTGGTGATTTCACAGATTTGAAAGCAAGCTTGCAGTTTGCTTTCAAATTCGTTACGACGGTGCCGGCGAGTTTAGGCCGGTGTGAGGCAGTTCGCTCACTGACAAGATTGCAAGAGTCTCTCGGCATCAGGTATAATCCTGGCGCGTGAGTAGTTCAAATTGTTACAGATGGAAGTTCATGGAAACCAGTCTTCACACCACTCCGGATATTTTTGCGCAACTCCAGCCCGAATGGAATGCCTTGCTGCACAACAGCACGGCCGATACGCCCTTCCTGACCTACGAATGGCAGAAGACGTGGTCGGACTGTTTGTGTTCGTGTGCGGGCGAATTACATTTACTGACCGTTCGTGATGGCGGTGCATTGCTTGGTCTTGCGCCGCTGTTCGTTGTCTCGGAACCGAATAAAGACGGTAAGCCACAGCGTTTGTTGCGCCTGATCGGCAGCGTCGATGCGTCGGACTATCTTGATCTGATTGCCGTGCGTGGACGCGAACGGGAAGTTTTTGAGGCGCTGCTTGGTACATTAGCTCAGTTGGACAGGTGGGATGCGATCGATCTCTGGAACGTGCCCGAAGCGTCGTTGACGCGGGCGGTGCTGCCAGAACTGATCGCGGCGCGCGGCTGGAAACTGCTTGACGAGCAGCAGGTGGTCTGCCCGATCATTCGCCTGCCGGCCCAGTTTGATGATTACGTGCAAAGCCTGGACAAGAAGGATCGACACGAGCTGCGCCGCAAGCTGCGCCGGGCGGAAGCGACGGAGGGCGTCTCGTGGTATGCCATTACGGGCCAAGATCACACGCACGATCTGGATGAGGCCGCCGAGGCGTTCATCACCTTGCTGATGAAGAGCCGCTCGGATAAATCGGAGTTCATGACGGACGACATGCGGCGCTTCTTTCATCAGATGATTCACGCTACGCATGCGGGGGGCTTCTTGCATCTGGCATTTCTGGAGGTCAATGGCGTGAAGGCTGCCACGTATTTGAGTTTTGATTACAACCAGAAGCGGCTGGTATTCAATTCGGGATTGGAGACCGAGGGGTTTCAGTCGCTCAGCGCGGGAATCGTTTTGGCGGCGCGCATCATTGACGAGGCGATTCAGTTGGGCTACAGTGAATTCGACTTTCTGCGCGGCGACGAGGAATACAAATATCGCTTTGGCGCCAAGGATACCTGGATTTATCACTTGAAGGTGGAACGCTAGAATATGGAACCGATTAAACGTGTGGCGTTGTTAAGTGTGCATACCTGTCCATTGGCGATGCTGGGGGGTAAAGAGACCGGTGGCATGAATGTGTACGTGCGCGATCTGACACGTGAACTGGTGCGGCGCGGCATCACGGTCGATGTCTTCACCCGGTCGCAGAATCCGCATTTGCCGCATGTCATGCACCGCCTGGGGCCGTTGGGGCGCGTCATTCACATTCCCACCGGGCCGGAAGAACCCTACGACAAAAACAGGGTCTTTGATTATCTGCCGGAGTTCGTCGCTAACGTCCAGCAATTCGCCTGCGATGAGGGCGTTCAATACGACATGATCCATAGCCATTATTGGTTGTCCGGGTGGGCCGCCCGCGAGCTGCGCGCAGCGTGGGGTGTGCCGATTGTGCAGATGTTCCATACGCTGGGCAAGATGAAGGATGCGGTGGCGAGCGATCCCAGCCAGCGCGAGACGGCACGCCGCATTGAGGTGGAGACCGAGATCGTGCAGTTTGCCGATCGGTTGGTGGCAGCCACCCCGGCCGAGAAAGATCAGCTGATCGGACTCTATGGTGCGGATCCGGCCGCCATCTCGATCGTGCCGCCGGGTGTGGACGTCGATCATTTCAAGCCCATGCCCATGAAAGCCGCACGGCAGCACCTGGGCGTCGATCCCGATGATTGGATGATCTTGTTTGTGGGTCGCATCGAGCCGTTGAAGGGCGTCGATACGTTGATCCGGGCGATGGCGCTGCTGGCGCATGAATGCCCCACCTGGGTGAGCCGTTTGTCGTTGGCCATCATTGGCGGCGATCCCCGGACGAACGAAAATGCCGAGATGGAGCGTTTGAAGCAGATGCACGCCGAGTTGAAGTTGGGCGAGCTGGTGGTCTTCCTCGGCGCGAAGGATCAGGATACGTTACAATATTACTATAACGCGGCGGAGGCCGTGGTCATGCCGTCGCATTACGAATCGTTCGGCATGGTGGCGCTGGAGGCCATGGCCTGTGGCACGCCGGTGATCGCGTCGGATGTGGGTGGGCTGAGCCATCTGGTGCGCGACGGTATTACAGGCTTTCACGTGCCCAACGGCGATCACGTGGCGCTGGCCTCGACATTGGCACGTTTGCTGCAAGACGACGCGCTGCGGCGCAAACTGGGGCAACAGGCGTGGGGCTGGGCACAGAATTACAGTTGGGCCAAGATCGGCGATCGGATTACCGAGGTTTATCAGCGCGCGGAGCAACCGCAGCACTGTTGGTGCCTGGCAGCCTGAAAGCGGGGGTGTGACAATAATCATGGTGGGGATGAGCGTTTTGGCACTGTAAAAACCACGGCTGACACGGTATTCTTGAAGTACATATAGCAGGGGGAGGTTACACTATGAAAGTGACAATTGATCGCAACATTTGCAATGCCAGCCTGAATGCCTGCGAGCACTGCTTCTCGTTCTTTGTGCAGAACCCGGAAGGCGTGGATCGGTACTGCATCATTGAGCAGGTAGAGGATAACTCGGATAAGTTGACGTTGACCCTGCTGACCGATGGGCAGGAACGCACGGTGGTGTTGAACGACAAAGATCGCGAGCTGGTGGCGTCAGAGGGCTGGTCGTCATTGGTGGACTTTGTGCCCAAATTCTATCGGGGTGGTTGAGAGTCAGCCACAGTTGGAAAGTGCGTTGATCGGCTCGGAAGCCGACCAACGCACTTCAGCAAGTTTAAATAGGGCAGCCGCGCAACTGGCGCGGCTGTTTGCATATCTCACACTTTACGCCGCGCGGGCTTGCAGGTACAATTTTACTCGTGCTTAGCGACGAGGCTGTCTCGCGGGGGTGAATGAGCGGTCTCGCTTTGCTGTGTGAGGAAACGATGGCTATACAAACAATGCCAGGGGTTGCTCTGAAGCGTTCGGAACGCGGGGTGTACTGGCTGGCCACACACTGGCTGGCTGTCTTCAACGTGGCGTGGGGCGCGTTTGTCGTTGCGCCGTTCCTGGCGCCGGTGTTGATGCAAGCCGGTGCGACCGGACTGGGCCACGGCATCTACTTCTTTTATCAGTTCTTCTGCCATCAATTGCCGGAGCGATCATTTTTCCTCTTTGGCCCTCAGCCCATGTATCCCTTAGCCGAGATTACGGCGGTCACACATTCAGTCGATCCCGTGGTGTTGCGGCAATTCATCGGTGGACCGGAGTGGGGGTGGAAGGTGGCCTACTCCGATCGGATGGTGTCCATGTACACCGGCTTCTGGATCGCAGCGTTGGCCTTTGGCGTGTTCCGCCATCGCGTCCGCCCCCTGCCGCTGTGGGGTTTCCTGAGCCTGGCTTTCCCCATGGCGCTCGACGGCTTCACCCATCTGCTCAGCGATCTGCAAGCGGGCGAAAACTTCGGCACCGGTTTCCGCGATGCCAACGTTTGGCTGGCGCAGTTGACGAACCGGGCACTGCCGGCCACGTTCTATGCGGGCGATGCACTCGGTTCGTTCAATTCAATCCTGCGGCTGTCGACGGGCGTCATTTTCGGCGCGGGCACGGTTTGGTTCGCGTTTCCGTATGTCGACGCGGCGTTCCATGAAGTATGCGAGGATCTGGTTGAGAAGATCAGGCGGAGAGGCGTGTTGAATAAGTGACGCGTCCCACGTGGACTTCGCACTGACCGGTAAAATCATTCTGTGAGGAATGGCTGTGATGCAAGAAATGAATGTGAAGGAACTGGCCGAACGAATCAAGGCGGGCCGCGCACCGATCATCATCGACGTGCGCGAGCCGGAGGAATATCAGCATGCGCGCATTGAAGGCGCCCTCCTGAAGCCGCTGGGCGGTATCACTCAATGGGCGCAGGAGTTGGATAAAGATCAGGAGTACGTGCTGCAGTGCCATACCGGATCGCGCAGCTGGCAGGCCGCTTATCTGCTGGAGCAGCTGGGGTTCAAAAAACTATACAACCTCAGCGGCGGCATCGATTCCTGGTCGACGCACGTTGATCCGAATGTGCCGCGATATTGAGACATCCCATGAGGAAGCTGCGTTCAGCTGTGTGCAACGAGCCATGGAATACTGCTTGGTGCTGAGACACGTTGATACGAGCCTTTAAGTGGGTTGAACGTTTCGATCTTTGGCTGAGCCGTCATTGGCTGGCGCTGTTCAATACGTTCGTCGGCGTGTTCGTGGTGACGCCTTATCTGGCGCCGGTGTTGATGCGACTGGGCCTGACCGACATTGCCGACCGGATCTATTCCTTCTACATGTTGATCGGCCATCAACTGCCGCAGCGATCGATCTTCCTGTTCGGCCCGAAGTTGATGATCTCGCTGCCGGAGATCACAGCGATCACACAGTCGTTTGATCTAGTGGTATTGAAGCGCTTCGTCGGCAATGCTGAAATAGGTTGGAAGGTGGCCTACTCCGATCGGTTGATGGCCTGGTACGGCACTTTCTGGATCGCATCGCTGGTGTTCGCGGTCATTCGTCGTCGGGTGAAGCCGCTGCCCTTCGGGAGGCTGATCCTGTTGGCGCTCCCCATGTTGATTGATGGGGCAACACACCTCATCAGCGATGTATTGGTCAATCAGCAATTTGGCGCAGGCTTTCGCGACACCAACCTCTGGCTAGCGCAATTGACGAACAACGCCCTGTCCCCGTCGTTCAGGGCGGGCGATCTGCTGGGATCGTTCAATTCGCTGGCGCGTTGGATCAGCGGAGCCGTGTTTGGTGTAGGGTTGGCCTGGTTTCTGCTACCGGTTGCTCACGGTGTGTTCACCTTCCGGCTGGCAGAGTTGGAAAGCGTGAAAGGAGTCTCTCGTGGCTGAACCGAAAACAAAACGCAACGCTGGAAGTGTTGAAGCCTTTCTCAATAGCCTGCCTGACGAGCAGAAGCGCCGGGACGCATTTACGCTGCTGGACATCATGCGCAAGGCGACCCAAGCCGAGCCCCAGATGTGGGGCAGCAACATCATCGGCTTTGGAGTTTATCACTACAAATATGCCAGCGGGCGCGAAGGGGATTGGCCCCTGATTGGCTTCTCACCGCGCAAACAGAACCTGACGTTGTACGTCAACGACGGTTTCGAGCAGCGTGACGAGCTGCTGAAGTCGCTGGGCAAGCACAAAACCGGCAAAGCCTGCCTCTACGTCAATCGGTTGGACGATATCGATCTGCCGACTCTCAGGAAGCTGATCAAGCAATCGGTACAGCACATGATCAAGACGCATCGAAGCTAGGCGGCACGATGGCACGCTACATCGCCTTGCTGCGCGCGATCAACGTCGGCGGCCATACCGTCAAGATGGATGTGCTGCGTCAACAGTTCGAAGCGCTGGGTCTTGTGGGCGTGGAAACCTTCATCGCCAGTGGGAACGTCGTCTTCGAGACGCCGACGCAGAACGTTCGGGCGCTGGAGAAAACGATCGCGCAGCAGCTGCGCACCGCACTGGGTTATGAAGTCGTTACGTTCATCCGCACCGCCGCTGAACTCGCCGCTATTGCGCAGTACCAACCTTTCTCGCCTGCTGTCCTCAAGACTGCCCAGGCACTCAACGTTGCCTTTCTGACAGATGCGCTGGAGGCTGCGTCTCAGAAGAAACTGCTGGCGTTGAAGACGGACATCGATGATTTCCACGCGCATGGTCGCGAAGTTTATTGGCTGTGCCGCAGGAAACAAAGCGAATCTGCTTTTTCCAACGCCGTGCTGGAGAAGACCCTGGGGCGGCCAGCGACTTTTCGCGGGATCAATACCATCCAGAAGCTGGCGGCGAAATACGCCGCGAATTTTGCCGCGAAGTGATTGACACTTCTGCATCGCTCATGAATGATGGTCGTATGACCATTTAAAATATAAGCAAGGGGAATGATATGAGTCAAGCCATCGATCAAGAACTCTTTGCTCGAGAGTACTTTGATATTCTGGAGGAGGCTTTTGAAACTCAGCATAGTATCTTCCTCGACAAAAACACTTCGCTCTTTGAGACGCTAGACACCATCACAGCGGCTGAAGCATCACGACCCGTGGGAGGCAAGTGCGCCTCGTTGGCCGCGCAGGTGGCCCATGTCACATTCTACCTGGAAGTACTGGAGCGCTACATCCTGACTCAGGACACTGGCAAGGTGGATTGGGGAGAAATCTGGCGCATGGTCAAAGAAGTCACACCTGAAGAATGGGCCACGCTTCAACAGCAACTCCAACAGACCTATCAGCGTATCCGGAACATGCTGCAGGGATTGGCCACGTGGAACACCGAAGCGACCATCGGCGGCGCATTGGCGATGGTGGTCCATACTGCTTATCATCTGGGCGAGATCCGGCAGGCGTTGTGCACGCTGAGGTGAGGACCATGAACCTGCCTTCCCGAATCCGCGCCGTGATTTTTGACATGGATGGCGTGCTGACCGACTCTGAGCCGCTGATCAATACGGCTGCGATCGCGATGTTCAAGGAAAAAGGGTTGGTGGTCTCCCCCGAGGATTTTTTGCCGTTTGTCGGTGCCGGCGAAGATCGCTACATCGGCGGTGTTGCGGAGAAATATCACTTCCCGTTGGATTTACTTGGCGCCAAACAACGGACTTATGAGATTTACCTCGGCCTTGTTCCCGCGTCGCTCCAGGCTTTTCCGGGCGCCCGGGCTTTCGTACAGGCTTGCCGCGAAGCGGGTCTCCTGCTCGCCGTGGCGTCCAGCGCGGATGCGGTCAAAATTACGGCGAATCTGCGGAAGATCGATTTACCTCTCGATTTGTGGGATGCGGTAGTGCCGGGTGAGGAAGTGCAAAACAAAAAGCCCGCGCCGGATATTTTCCTTTCTGCTGCGAAAAAATTGGCGGTCGACCCGGTGGAGTGCGTGGTCATCGAAGATGCCGTCAACGGCGTCCTGGCGGCGAAAGCTGCCGGAATGCGGTGCCTTGCAGTTGCGCAGACTTTTCCGGCTGAGCAATTACAGGCCGCGGATGTGGTCCGCGAAAATATCAGGCAGGTTCGTTTGTCGGATTTGGATCCGGCCCTCGTTCATCAGTTTGACCTGCCTGAGAACCTGCCCATCCCGATCGACGATGGGGCCTGCCAGCATTTAACAGGGTTAGCGCTTCCTTCCAGCGAGTTGATGTCCACAGCCGGTCGCTGGATAAATCTCGCGCAGCTGCCAGGCCGCGTCGTAGTTTATTGTTATCCGCGCACGGGCCGTCCGGGCGTTGATCCCCCGTCGGGCTGGGATGAGATTCCGGGTGCACGCGGCTGCACACCACAAGCCTGCGCCTTTCGCGATCATTATGCAGAACTACAACGACTTGATACTCAAGTCTTTGGCTTGAGCACGCAGGACACAGACTATCAACGTGAAGCCGTCGCGCGGCTGCATTTGCCGTTTGAACTGCTGAGCGATGCCTCACTTGAATTTGCCGGCCACTTGCGGTTGCCTACCTTTGAAGTGGATGGCGTGACGCTCATCAAACGACTAACGCTCATTATCAACGCGGGTCGAATTGAGCAGGTGTTCTATCCCGTCTTTCCGCCGGACAAGAACGCCGAGGAAGTGATTGACTGGCTGCGCGCTGCAAGGTGAGAGAATTCTTGGCGGTCAACCGCTGATGAGACGTTAGGGCAGCCTCATGGAAATCTAGTCCTCGTAGTCGCCGTGCCTCGTGAATGCCCTTGTGATAGTTTGACGGGAGCCGTTGAACGGGGCTATACTCAAAGCCAGCTTTAAAACGAAAGGATTTACCATGCTTCAATTTCCCCCAGGTTTTGTCTGGGGCGCAGCGGCTTCTGCTTATCAGATCGAAGGCGCCGTCAAAACAGATGGGCGCGGCGAATCGATCTGGGATCGCTTTTCGCACACGCCGGGCAAAACGTTTAATGGAGCTACCGGCGACGTGGCCTGCGATCATTACCGGCGGTTTGCGGAGGATATCCGCCTGATGGCTGAGCTGGGCCTGCAGGCCTACCGTTTCTCGATCGCGTGGCCGCGGATCCTGCCGGATGGCAAGGGGCCGATCAACGAGCGCGGACTGGCGTTTTACGATCGCCTGGTTGACACGCTGTGTCAAGCCGGGATCGATCCGCATGTCGCACTCTATCACTGGGATTTGCCTCAAGTGCTGGACGATGAGGGCGGTTGGCTCAATCGGGAGATAGCCGATCGGTTTGCCCACTATGCCGATGTCGTCTCGCGACGACTTGGCGACCGCGTGAAGCACTGGGCAACTTTCAACGAACCGTTGTGTATCGCCCTGTTGGGGTATTTCACGGGCGAGCAGGCGCCGGGGCATCGGGATCAAACATTTGCCGAGGCCAATGCGGCGCTCCATCATGTGTATTTGGCACATGGCAAGGCCGTGCCGGTTCTCAGGGCCAACAGCCCCGCCAGCAAGATCGGCATCATGTTGAACATTTATCCGGTCTATCCGGCTACCGATTCTGAAGCGGATCGCGCCGCCGCCTTTCGTTTCGAGCGCTTCCACACCGGCTGGTTTGCTGAACCGGTGCTGAAGGGGGCATATCCCGCCGAGGTCTTCCCGCTGTTCGGTCCAGCTGCACCGCCGCTTCAGCCGGGCGACATGGAACTGATCGGCGCACCGCTCGATTTTGTCGGCCTCAATTACTATAGCCGCATGGTAGTTGCGGATGACCCGACTGCGCCTGATCCTTTGAAGACCAAAATGGTGCATGTGGCGTCGTCCGAGTATACGGACATGGACTGGGAAATCTATCCCGCCGGTTTACGCGATTTGCTGACGATGATCGATCGCGAGTATCATCCCCAAGAAATTTACATCGCGGAAAACGGCTGTGCCATGCCCGATGTTCCCGATAGCCAAGGCCGGGTTCACGATCCCCGCCGGGTGGCTTATTTGCAGGCCCACCTTCAAGTACTGCAGCAGGCTATCGCACAGGACATACCTGTGAAAGGCTACTTTGTCTGGTCACTGCTGGATAATTTCGAATGGTCCTTTGGTTACTCCAAGCGGTTTGGCATCGTCTATGTCGATTACACCACGCAGCGGCGTATCCCGAAAACTAGCTACCGCTTTTACCAGGATGTGATCCGCGCCAACGGTGTGGCAGAGGTATAACGTTGCATTCTATCAAGCTGAGACCCCGTATTCTATTTGTGTGTGGACGCAATAAATGGCGCAGCCCAACCGCCGAGCGCTTGTATCACAGCGATGACCGGATCGAAGTCCGATCGGCAGGGGTTAGCGCTCAGGCGCGACATCAGGTGTCCCAGGCTGATATTGAATGGGCGGATCTTATCCTGGTGATGGAACGCAAGTATGCCTCCAGGATGCAGGCAATTTACCGCACGCTAGTCTTCCCTCCGATCGCATCTTTGGAGATCCCGGACGATTATGAATACATGGACGAAGAGCTGATTGAAATGATC
>JAUQXC010000617.1 GCA_030834825.1 Thermoflexales bacterium | reverse complement strand
GCCTCGACGCCCGTCAACGTCGCCCCTTCGGCCTTCGCCTCAATCGCCCCAATCGCGCGCCGATCGACGAACAACAGATAATCGGCGTAGCCTGTCTTCAGCGGAAACTCGCGCACGGCAATTCCACGCGCCGCGCCCAGGTTCATCTCACTGCGCGATTGCACCATCCAGCCGCATTGGGCCAGCAGCGCATCGATATTTTGGCGGGCCAGTTGTTCGGGTGTGGGCATATGCTGGGAAGGTTTGTCTAGCTGGGACACGCTCAACGTTGACGCGTTTGCATTGCGCACGGTATAGCATTTTTCGGATGCGGGGAAAAAGGAAGCGACCCTGTCCGTTTGACCCTTCCTCTTCCGAAGTCACCAAGCCGCCGGAAGATTTTTTTGTTTACTTCGTCCATTGCCGCTCTGCCATGCTAGTGTTACAATACGCCAGCCTACCCAGACCCCAACCCGCTCGCTGCGGGTCACACCTCCCAAGGAGCCGCTATGTCCAAGGATTTTCTCTTTCGTGGCGATCTCCACGCGATTGATCCTGCTGTTGCTGAATTGATCAATCACGAGACCGCCCGGCAGATTCGCAAGCTGATTCTCATCGCCAGCGAATCGACCGTGCCCGAAGCCGTACGCGAAGCATTGATGTCGCCGCTGCACAACTTGTACGCCGAGGGCTATCCCGATCCCCGCACCCGCACCCAGACCGAGGCCGAAATTCTGGATTACGACGAACAGCTCGGCTACTATCGCCGCTATGGCGATCCGCGCTATTACAAAGGCGTGGAGTATGCCGACATCGTCGAAGCACTGGCCCGCCGGCGCTGCGCCGAATGCTTCGCCACCGATAAGTTCCCGGCCTCACGCATCTTCGTGAACGTGCAGCCGCTGTCCGGCGCACCCGCCAACAACGCCGTCTATGAAGCGCTGGTCAAGCCCGGCGACGTGGTCATGGGCATGTCGCTCGTCGCCGGTGGACACCTCACCCATGGCTCGCCCGTCAACCGCTCAGGCAAGCACTACCAGATCGTATCGTACGATGTTGATCCGGCGACCGAGCAGCTCAACTACCACAAGATTCGCGAACTCGCGCTGGCCAGCAAGCCCAAGATGATCATCGCGGGTTACACCTCGTACCCTTACGCGCCCGATTGGAAGAAATTCCGCGAGATCGCCGATGAAGTGGGTGCGTACTTGCTGGCCGATATTTCGCACGTCTCCGGCCTGGTCATCGCGGGCGCATATCCCAGCCCGTTAGGCCTGGCTCACGTGATCTCGTTTACCACGCACAAGACGTTGAGCGGTCCGCGCGGCGCGGTCCTGCTCACACTCGACGAAGCGCTCTCACGCAAACTCGATCGCGCCGTCTTTCCCGGCGAACAGGGCGGCCCGCACATTAACACCATTGCCGCTCTCGCCGTGGCCTTCAAACTGGCGCAGACCGATCAGTTCAAGCAATTGCAGCATCAAACAGTGAAGAACGCCGCGCACTTCGCTAAAGCCTTATCCGATCGCGGCGTGCGCCTCGCGTATGGCGGCACCAACTCGCATCTCTTCCTCATCGATTGCAAATCGATCAAAGCGCCTGACGGCACGCCGTTGATGGGCGATGTGGCCGCGCGCATTCTGGATCTGGCCGGTATCGTCGCCAATCGCAACACCATTCCGGGCGATACGGGCGCGGGCGCGGCCTCCGGCGTGCGCCTCGGCACTCACTGGATCACGCAGCGCGGCTTGAAAGAACCCGAAGTCGAAAAACTCGCCGACGCCATCGCCACGCTGCTCAAAGCCTGCACGCCCTACACCTACGACACCAAGGGTGGCAGCGAAGCTTATCGGGCTAAAGTAGACTTCGACGTACTCGAGAAGATCAAGCTCGTCGTGGCCGGGCTGGCCACCAACGGCGTGGACATGCACGCGGACATGGCGGGCTATCCGCATTACTGGTCGCTCAACGACAAATACCCGGATGCCACCGTGGTCTTTGACGTATGCGGCGATAAAGTGCGCAGCTTCCTCCAAGCCGTCACCACCAACAACGTCGATGCTTTGAGTGATGGCGTTGCGCAGCCCACATTCTTATTGGAAAAAGACGGCGCGATCATGAGCGCGGCCAACCTCGCGCGCCTCTCCGCCCAATCGTTCCAGCTGGCCCTGCCGGGCAAAAATGCGGCGCGCGTCGCCGCCTGGCTGCGCGATCTCTCGGACGGCTACGTGGCCTTTGACGCCGATCCGGCCATGAAGCTGGCCGGGCCGATCTCGGTCAAGCACAATGCCGCTGCTCAGTTCAAGGGCGCCCTGCCCGCTAAACTGGAAGAGGGTCTGGAGTTGTCCAAGCCGTACTTCATCGGTATGCAAGGCGTGAAGGCGACCGGTGGCGCGGCCCTGCCCAAGTTCGAATGGCACGAAGATCACAACGCGCCGATCCAGAAGACCACGCTCAACGAGACGCACAAGCAGCTGGGCGCACGCATGGTGCCGTTCGCCGGTTGGGAAATGCCGGTGTGGTACAGCAGCGTCATGGAAGAGCACAAAGCCACGCGCACCGCCGCCGGTCTGTTCGACGTGAGCCACATGGGTGTGTGCGATGCCAGCGGTCCCAACGCCTGCTCCTTCCTCGATACTCTTACAGCCAACGATGTGAGCGCGCTGGAAGTGGGCAACTCGCACTACAACTACCTGCTCGGCAGCGACGGCGTCCCCATCGACGACATGATGATCTATCGGATTGAAGCAGAGCGCTATTTGATCGTCATCAACGCCAGCAACAACGACAAGGACTGGGCGTGGATGAACGCCGTCAACGAGGGCCAGGTCGCCATCGATAGCACCCGCCCGTGGACGCGCAACACCGCGCCGACCGTGCTGCGCGATCTGCGTGATCGGAAGTGGGGTGACGAGTGCCGCGTGGACATCGCGCTGCAAGGGCCGAAGTCGCGGGAGATTCTCGTCTCGATCTGCGACGATAAGACCGCGGCCGCCAAGCTCAATAAGCTGCCGCGCACCGACGTAATGCGCACCACCCTCAAAGGCTTCGACGTGATCATCTCGCGTACAGGCTATACCGGCGAATCGATCGCGTATGAGTTATTCGTCCATCCCGAGAAGGCCCCGGCCTTCTGGGATCTGCTGATGGAAGTCGGCGCGCCGTTTGGCATGAAGCCGATCGGGCTGGGCGCACGCGATAGTCTGCGCACCGAGGCCGGCCTGCCGTTGTACGGTCACGAATTGGCCGGGCCGCTCAATCTCTTACCCAACGACGCAGGCTTCTCGTCTTACGTGAAAGTGTACAAACCATTCTTTGTAGGCCGGGCGCCATATGTGGCGCATGACAAAGTCCGCAAGCTGGAGAACGCGCGCTTCCGCATGAACGAGAAAAACGTGCGCGTGCCCAAGGGCGCGGCCAACCTGGAAATGGGCGGCGACATGGACTACGTGGTCGACAAGCGCGGACGCGTCATCGGGCGCGTGTTGTCCTGCGCGGTAGACAGCGCAGGCACGATGACGGGTCAGGCGTTGATCGAATTGAAATACGCGGTCGAAGGCACCCCGATCGGGATTGTGGCCGCGGCCAAAGAGGCCAAGGCCGCCAACCAGCTCAAGGTGGGCGATCGGCTGCCCATCGCCGACGGTGCGACGGTCGTCAGCCGGTTCCCAAAAAAGAAGT
>JAUQXC010000053.1 GCA_030834825.1 Thermoflexales bacterium | reverse complement strand
CGCTCAGCAGGGCGTGCTCTTTGCGCTAAACGTTGTACTGTTTTCTATGCCGCTCAACTTGCTGGCTTACGGCGTCGCTTGCCTATTGCTGGTGATGTTCGCAAAGCGCTTCGGCTTCGAACAACCGGAACATGCTCAAATGGGAAGCGCATAGCTGATCGGAAGTTTGTCACACGTGCAGCCGCACCGCACTTCACCTTGTCCGGTACTACGTGCCGGTGTTGTTCATTACTCATGCTAAACTATGTCTCATTGGATTGATGTCGCTATTTACATCGGTGCACAGGCCGTATCGCTGTTCAACACGGTGCTGTTGCTGTGGTTGGGTCTCACCGTCCTGCTGACGGGCGATCGGCGCAAAGAGGCCACCATCGCCGGTGGCGTGGGCTTGCTGTTAGGCGCGTTGTTCTTCATGGGGCACACGCTGCTCATCGCCCACGTGGTTGATTTCTTTGGGCGGGGCGTCAACACGGTCTGGCGGGTCATGTGGTTCGTGGCCGTAGTCGCGCCCTACTTCTGGGGCCTGGCGATCTTTTATTATTCCGGCGATCCGGCGGCAGGCCGCTGGGTACGCCGCATCCTGACGGCGGCCATGTTCTTCATGGTCATCGCGCTGTTCCTGGTTTTTCCGCTGCCCACTTTCATCGATTTCGTGCTGGCGCCCGCGCTGGCGCCCGCTATCGCCTGGTTATATGTCCCTTACCTGTTTTTGTGTTTTGTCCTGCCTTTGATCGCGCTGCGGCGGCCGCGGGCCAGAGAGACTTTGCAGCGCGATCCTTTCCGCCGGGCGCGCCCCTGGTTGGTGGCCGCCGCCATGATGTTCACCCTGGCCATGGTGGCGTTTGCTTACACCGCCTACAATATCGTGCCCCGCGCCATTCCCGTTTATACGATGAGCGAGAATGAGCTGCGCGAACTCTACTTTGCCGATGAGGTGGTGGCGGGCTTCATCAGCTTGGCGATTATTTTCCTGGGCCGCGCCGTTCTCTCCAACAGTGTGCTGACCGAACGACTGCAAGCAGGCCCGGGCCTGTTTGCACGCTGGCGCAACGTCGTCGGGGTGGCGGTTGTCGGCTCGCTGTTCGTGGCGTTGTTGTACAACGCGAATATTCGCCCCATCTACAGCGTCTTGTTGACGGTGATCCTGGCCGTGATGGCCTATGCGCTCTTTAACTGGCGGCAGTACGTGGAGCACGAAGAGTTCATGCAGCGCTTGAATCCGTTTGTGACCAGCCTGCATCTGCACGAGCGACTGCTGACCAACGATGCGGACAACGAACAGGAATCGCGCGAACTCTTCACCGCTTTGTGTCGCGATGCGCTGCGCGCCGATCACGCTTGCCTGTTATTTGATGGCTCGATCGGCGGTCGGCGCGATCGGCAGCGCATCGATTATCAATGGCAGCCCGAACACGAAGCGCTGCTCCAGCTGCCCCTTACTAGCCCGATCGCCTGGTCGCGCCTCGATGTCGATCATTGGGCTTATCCGCTTTCGGATTCACGCGGCGCGATCGGGCGGTTGATCCTGGGGCACAAACTCGACGGCGACGAGTACGATGTGCAGGAGTTGCAAGTCGCCTCGGCCTGCGCCGAACGCATTCTGGATGCGTTGGCTGGAGAACAACTCGCCCGTGTGGCCGTGAGCTTACTGCGCCAACGCATCTCTCAAGTGCAGGTGATGAGCGCGCAGCACAAACGCATTCTGCACGATGAGGTGTTGCCGCAGATTCATCTGGCCCTGCTAAAGGTGGAGGCGCTGCGCGCGGCTGGACAAGACGGCAACTGGCCCTACGACAAGTTGGACGAAGCCACCACGGCTTTGACGCAGGCCCATCGCCGCGTGTCCGGCCTGGTGCGCGAGATGAGCAATGCCGTGCCCACGCGCTTGGAAAATGAAGGACTGGCCGCCGCACTGCAGAGCGCGCTCGATCATGATTTTCGCGATAGTTTCGATCGGGTCGACTGGCAGATCGATCCCGTCGCCGTGGAGCGAGCGAAGCGCCTGCCGCTGTTTGCCAGCGAAGTGATCTTCTTCGCGGCGCAGGAGGCGATTCGTAACGCAGCCAAACATGGCCGGGGCGGTGAGGCGCAGCGCAAACTGCATCTGGATATGGCGCTGCAAAACGGAGCGGGCTTGAAGATCGTCATTGGCGACGACGGCGTGGGGCGCAGGCTCGAGCCGGTGGAAGGAGAATCGGGCAGCGGGTTGCGTTTTCACGGCGCGATGCTGGCCGTCATCGGCGGCACGTTGAGCGTGGAAGATCGATCGGGCGGGGGAACGCAGGTGGTGATCCAAGCGGGTAGTGAATAAACCGGATCAAGCGCTGACCGCCAGCCATTGATCCGTCGTACCTCCAGAAACCGGGTTTCTCCACACAGAAGTTCAAGCTTCAGGGAGAAGCCCGGTTTCTACGCTACAGGGTCAGTCTTTTCTAGGGGCGGTGATAGTCGCCCACGTTGAAGCTGCAAGTTGCATTTTCGGGTTGGGCATCCCGCTTATCCCAGTAATACATGTACCAGCAGCCGCCGGGTTGCAAGTCTTTCAACTCATTGTCGGGAGTGTCATCGCGATAGCGCCAGGCATTGTTCGTCACGCGATACTGGCCGGGCAGCAGGCAGACGCGCTCGGTGCCGGCCGCGGGCACACGTACCGTCTTGTTTTCGGGGCCAGCGAAATTCATCGTTAACGTCGTGCGCAGGAAATTGGAGATGCTCACCAGGGCCATGCCGCCTGTGCACTTCTCACGCGGCTTGCCCACCTTCAGCGGCGCAGCCTTGGTCTGATTGGCGGCCACGGTCACTTTGCTGGAAACCGGATCGTATTCAAATGCGTCGGGCGCGGCCGTATTGATCAGGGTGCGCGCTTCAAGGGTATGCAGTGTGTTCGGCGCAACGGGCACTTGTGTGGCATTCACTTGCGTGGCAACCTGCGCGCCATCGACGAAGATGTCGGCTACCACTTGCGGATCGCTGAGTGTGATGTTGAGGATGCCCTTGCGATTGAAGGTAGGGGTCAGGCGGCTCGATCGGCCCGCGACGATGGTTACGGGCAAATCCTGCGCGGCGGGCGCCCACAGATCGGCATTGCCGCCGACCACGGATGCATTCAACGTATGTGGCCCGGGTGTGAGGTTGTAAGTCTGCTTCTGCCCGGCCTCGATGAGGCCCAGGCCCTGGCCATCGACGACGATGTTGCAGCGCACGTCACGGCCCGCTTCGAAACCGTTGATCTGGCAGGTCACGTCAGCAAAGCCCAGCAGGAATTCTTTCCGGGGATTGAGCGTGATGGTTCGGGTTTGATTGGGTCCGACATATCCGGTGCTTTTGACATCGAGCCAGCGATAAACACCATTGGCGGCCGGATCGTTGTAGCTGCGGCCTTCGATCGTGTGGCTGCCCGGCGCGACGAAGATCAATCCGGTGGGGGCCTGGCCCACGATCGGTTGATCGTCGACGAAGATGTCGGCCACGCTGCCTTGCGGCCCGACGTTGATCACCAGCTGGCCTTTGCGATTGAAGGACATGGTCAGCGGCGTCGTGCGGTTGCCCGTAATCTTGAGGGGTTTGTCGGCAGTGGGCGGCGCCCAGAGATCGGCGTTGGGTCCGACGAGATCGACGTGGAAGTTGTGATCGCCGTTGGCGATGGCGAACTGCGCCGACTCGCGCGGATTGACGGGTGGCAGCGGGTTGCCGTCGACATTAGGTTGGCAGGCGACACTTTGCTCAGCTTCCACGCCCTGGATGTTGCAGGTGAATTTGACGAAGCCTTTCAAGTAGTTGATGGCCGGCCTCAGCGTCAGCGCGCGCGTCTTGCCCGCGCCTACCAGCACGTTCTTCTGGCTGGCAGGCTGATAGTTGAAGAGATCGTTGAAGCCCGGTGTGGCATCGTTGAAGTTGGTAACCTCGATCAGATGGGGCACATTCGGCGCAACGGTCAGACGGACGGTGTTGATTTGTCCGGCGACGGGCGCACCGTCGACCAGCACATCGCCGACGAGGGTGTTGGGCAGCAACGTCAGATCGAGGCAACCTACTTCGGGCGCGCAGGGCTGCGCTTGCGCCTGAGAGGATAGCGGCGCTAACAGCAAGACCGCGGCCAGGCACATGCCAGCAATGATGGCAAAACGGAAGAGGGTCGTACGCATGGATGGCTCCTTATCAAAAGGCGGATTAATGTCGTATGGGTATCCTGCCTTGAAAAGGCTTAGCCGTCAATGACTCTATGACATGTCTCGGACGTGACGTTATTCCTATGTTTTCACTGATGAAGCGCACCGTTACCCGCGCCGACTCCATGACTAAATATCCGCTATAATCAAGCCTGGCTTATTCACTTGTCCATTATCTATCCGTTACCATGTCCAACCAACATCCTACCCAACTTCGCCAACGCCGTAATCGCATCGTCTTCTTCTGGTTTCGTGTTCTCGTCTCGGCCTTCTGGTGGGACGTGCTCGTGCGCAGTCTCGGTGGGCGCAAGTGGGCTAATCGGACGGCGTTGCAGCGCTACCTCAATCACGCCCGTCGCTTCCGTGCCCTGGCCATCGATCTGGGCGGCGTGATGATCAAGCTCGGTCAGTTCTTTGCCAGCCGCGTGGATATTCTGCCGAAAGAGATCATCGACGAGCTCGCCAGTCTGCAGGACGAGGTGCCGCCCGAATCGTTTGACGATATTCGGGCGGTGCTGGAACGCGAACTCAACCGCCCGCTCGGCGAGATCTTCGCCTCGATCGATCCGGTACCCACGGCGGCTGCTTCGCTGGGGCAGGTGCATCATGTCACGTTGAAAGGCGGCGAGCTGGACATCGTCAAAGTGCAGCGCCCCGGCATTGAGGCGCTGGTCACGATCGATCTGCAGGCGTTGCGCACGGCGGCCGGCTGGGTCAAACGCTATGGGCCGATTCGCCGCCGGGTCGATGTGGATGCCTTGTACGACGAGTTTAGTCAAACGCTGTATCAGGAGCTCGATTACTTGGCCGAGGGCCGCAATATCGAGCAGTTTGCGGCGGACTTCAAAGACTGGGAGAACATTCGCATTCCGCATTTGCACTGGGAGCTCACCACCCGTCGGGTGCTGGTGATGGAAAATATCGGCGCCATCAAGGTGAGCGATGTGCGTGCGTATCAAACGCAGGGGGTGTTGGCTTCTGAAGTGGCGCTGGCGTTGTACGACTTTTACTTGCAGCAGGTCTTCATCAACGGCTTTTTCCATGCAGATCCCCATCCGGGCAATATGTTCGTGGAACCGTTGGCGGATGGCGCTTTCACGATCAATGTGGTGGACTTCGGCATGGTGGGTAAGCTGTCCACACACACGCGCACGCAGCTGCGTGAAATGTTCCTGGGTATCGCGACGCGGGACGCCTCGCGCGTGGTGCACGCCATCGACACAGCGGGCTGGCTGCTGCCGTGGGCCGATCGGCGCGAGATCGAACGCGCGGCGACCAGGGTCTTTGCGCGCTACTGGGGCATCAGCATGAGCGATATCCAGAATCTGGATGTCAATGAGATGCGCGGTTTCTTAAGCGAGTTCCGCTCGTTGATCTATCAGGCGCCGTTTCAGATTCCCGCAGACCTGTTGTTCCTGGGGCGGGCGCTGGGCATCCTGTCGGGGCTGGCCACACAGATCGATGCCAATTTCAATATCTTTGAAGCGGCCGCGCCGTTCGCGCAGAAACTGCTGGCCACTGAAAGCGGCACCCTGCGGCAGGAGGCGGTGAAACAAATCACTGAAACTGCGCTGGCCCTGGTGCGCCTGCCGCGCCAATTCGATCGGATGGTGGATTTGCTGGCGAGCGGTGATCTGCGGGTGACGATTAACGAGCAGGATCGCTTGCTGCACGAACTCACACGCCTCAATCGATCGGCGGCGCGCGTTTCCTGGGCGATCATGTCGATGGGTTTATTTCTCGGCGCGGTGCTGCTGTTGGCGATCGGCCAGACGGCGTTCAGCCTCATCGCCTTCGGGTTGGCGCTGGTCTTTGGCGGGTGGCTGATCTTTCGCGGGTAAAGATTCTCAAGGGTTCTGAATCGCCCAGTTTAGCTTGACCGATCCGACAAACTGCTCCAGGTTCAGAAAAACGACGTAGTCGTCGCTGGTGGGGATGGTAATTTTCAACGCGCTCTGGCCACTTCTTTCAAACCACTCTCCTGAGGCGAATGGAGCCGTACTGCCAGCTTGAAGCCGGTTCCCCTTGACGCCAATAAAAATACGCCCGGCATTGATTGAAGTGGTGTAGCTGATGTTCAGTGTCTGACCGGCCCTGAATGATTCTTTGGGCACTTGGGCATGACGTGTATACGTTATACCGTCAACATCTACGAACCACAATCTGGTGTAAGGGACTGTGGCAACAAACTCCAGTTGATGTTTGACTCGCGGTGCAGTGGCGGCTGGGAGTCGGCCAAACCGCAGGCTCTGGAGCGGACCAACCCACAAGCCAATGAAGAGTATAACGAGTAGCCCCACGATCCAGAAGGCCAGCACGGTTTTGCGGTGAAACTTGGGAAACTGGCCGGCAGAGTCTGCCTGACGGCGCGGCCTAAAACCGGCATAGGACCACGTGCTTTTCGGGCGGGGAGGTGTGGCCGGACGCGATGAAGCATTCCACGTTGTTGATGGTGTGTACCCCGGTGAGACTGTGTGCGTATCGTACTGCCACCGCTGCTGCGCATCACTCAAAACATCATAAGCCTGGTTGATGTTCTTGAGAACTTCTTCCGCCTGTGGATTGTTGGGATGAAGGTCGGGGTGATACTGAAGCGCCAGGCTTCGATAGGCCGCCTTAAGTTCGCTCGGGCTGGCGGTGCGGCTGACCCCCAGGATACGATAGTAGTCGGGAAGAGACATGGGTTGTCGTTGCTTTAGCGGCCGGGAAGCTTGGCTAGGCTCTCAAGAGATTCGTGGTTCCGATCCACAACAGCACTTGTACGACGAGGGTGCCGCCCCATAACAGATAAGAGGCCACCTGCTCGCGCCGATAGAACAGGCCGCCCAACACGGTATTTGCTCCCAAGGCCAGCAGGCCGATGAGCGGCAGGATGAAAGCCTGCGTCGCCGGGCCGGTGCGATCGGGCAGGCCGAGGGCGTTGTAGTGCAGGGGGATCACGGCCGGCAGCTGGGGCAAGCGAAGACTCACCAATCCGAAGAGCAGCAGGCACATCGTTGTGCCGGTGATCACCAGATAGTGCGCCACCCGATCGCTCCACAACGGCCAATCGAAAAAGGCAGGCTGTTCCGTGGTCTGTGCCACGGCCTGCGTCGGACCGAGTTCGTAACGGGCTTTGATCGATTCGATGAAGCCCGCCGCATCGACCGGCGAAATGGCGTAAGAGATGGTGGGGGTCACCAGGATCAACTGCTGCGGCAGCGCAGCGGATGCGTAGAACACCGTCAAGTCGGCTTCAGGCACTTCACCTTGTCCCTGCATCAAGCCCGGCCAGCGCCAGCCGTGAAAGCCCCGCACCCCACCTTCCACTTCCGTGCCCAGCATAATGCGCTGAATCGATTCCACCGGGACGATCTGCTTGACGGGTCCCCACTGGATGGTCACGGCATTGCGATCGACGTCGTAACCCGATCGCGCCAGCCCATACAATTGATAACCGATCAAAGCCAGCAAAGGAATGCTGGCCAGCATGATCAAGGAGAGAATGAACGTGAGCGGGCCGATGGGCCGCGTGATCATCACGATCAGACAGAGGATGTCCAGCACGACCAGGCCGATGATGAAGAGCAGACCGGTCTGGGTGCCGGTGCGTTTATCAGTCAACCATTCCATTGTTTCACTCCAAATAAAAACCGGGCACAATTGTACCCGGTTTTGGTGTTCTGTGCGTGTGTCAGGCGAGCACGCGGGAATGACGACCGGCCCAGCCGCTTTGAATGGAAAATCCGTTTCGAGAACCGACTAGACGGCGACCTGTTCTTCCGCAAAGATCGGGGTGCACCAGTGCTTGTACTTCGCCACCTTACCGCGCACCACATCAAAGTACAGATCGCGGATGGCTTTGACCACTGGCCCGATTTTGCCGTCGCCCACCGGGCGGTGATCGACCCTGGAAATATTGACCACCTGCACGCCGGT
>JAUQXC010000616.1 GCA_030834825.1 Thermoflexales bacterium | reverse complement strand
GCCAAGCGCAACCACATCGGCGAAACCGGCGAGAGACTGGTTCAGGGCTTCCTCGAACGCCGCTTCAAACGCCAATGGCGCAAATCTCCCGTCGTGCCACGCTGGAACGGCGTCGGATTTTCCTCCACCGACGTTGACCTGCTAGGCAGCCTCGGCTTCAACAGCCGGGCGGCACGCTGCGAGGTTAAAACAACACACACCGACCGAATTGCATACAGCTCGTTCAACAAGAATGAGAGGCGTTATCTCGCTCAAGCCGTGAAGGGGAACGAGATCGCTTTTGCTTGTCTCGTGTGGCTGGATAAGCAGCTACAGTTCAGGTTCATGCACGCCATCCCCTGGGTGGATCTGCTGGCACTGGAACAGGTCATGTCGGCGGAATATGGCGGCAAGAGCTTGAAGAAACGCGACTGGAAACGACTTGAGCCGTACCGTATCGTGAAAGAAGGCGGGCGCTTCGTCTTTCCAGAATCACATTGGTTGTCTGAATATCTACTCGGAGATGGTGCCCATGCAGATTAGTGTGCAGAAACCAGACGCAGACGAACCGAAGCAGGTTCATATTTACATCGGGAAGGAAGTCGAAGACCTGGCGCGCAGGGGCATGATCGTCATGCAGACCGGCGATGAAGTGTCCAAAGCTCACGCCGTACTGCAAACGCGCCTGAACGCCCACCGGGCCGCACTCGTTGATCTGGGCCTGGAACGCGATCCGTTCGACGTTGAGGTGGAATCACTGCCGGCTGACAAGGCTAGGAAGATCATGAAACTCCGCACCGAATTGCGCATGAGCGTCATCCGCACCTTCGAGGCCAGTTCGGACGTTTCCTTCTCGGCGCTGTTGTGCGAGGTCATGCAGGCCATCCGCGAAGAGGACTGGAACTATCTGGACGGCTACGCAGATTCGAACGACCAGCCGCGCAGCCCGACGATGTTGGAGTGGATTGAAGACTCGTTCGTGACGCCCAAGTGGCGCACGATCATCAAGAACTATCTCGTCAAGGTTATTGCCCCGCTCGACCGGATCGAAGTGCTCGACGACAAAGGCGACCGCGTTACGCCTGAGCGTTTCATCATCGAGCGGCCATCCTTCATCGAGGAAGTCGGCACGCTGGGATCGAAACTGTCCATTGAAGGCCCCCAGGCCACGGAAGAGGACATCGCCGCCTACTGCGAGGCCATGAAGGTGGCCGCTACCCAAAAGAAAGAGGCTCTGCGCGACATGATGAGCGAGCGGGGCTGGCGCAATCCACGCTTTGAGCCGGAAGACGGCCAGTACTACCTGTACGAATCCGTCGATCCGACCACCGGCGAGAAGCTGGTCAAGTTCCGCTTCGTGTACGAAACCACCCACGAGACCAACGCCAACTGGTTCATGGATCAAACTCGCCGCCGCGTGAGATTCGGTATGCCGCAGACCATCACCCCCGAAGAGGCACAGGTCATCTGATTTTCGCCGCGAAAAAAAGCCGCCGAAGGTTGAGCCTCTGGCGGCGTTTCGGTTCCGCGCCATTTTTTCTTGATTTTCACGCCGCCGCTGTCGTAATCTGTACACGCGCAAGTAACGCGCCGTGGGAGTGGCACCCGCGAATACATAGGGATTGCACAGAATCCAATGCAAGGCGCTTTGTACTCAGTCCGCGTGCTCTTGCTCGTTTCTGTGCAACGAGCAGGCCACGGGGCAAGCGGATTGAGTATAGAGCGTTTTGTTTTCAAGGAACATGGCATGTCTCAAAAGACCAAACGGAAGGCTATTAGCAAATCTGATCGTTATGACGTTTTCAAGCGCGACAAGTTCACCTGTCAGTATTGTGGTCGCAAGGCGCCGGATGTTGTCCTCCAAATCGACCACATTGTGCCCGTCTCCAAGGGCGGCACGAACGAAATACTCAACTACATCACATCCTGCGCGGACTGTAATTCGGGCAAGAGCAACAAGGTGCTCGACGAAAACATCGCCCTGTCCAAACAAAGGGACGAACTGGACAGACTGGCCGAGAAGCGCGAACAAATTGAAATGCTCATGTCGTGGAAGATTGAGTTGTCCAAGACGGACAACACCACGCTTGAGATGCTCATCCAATTCTGGGAGTCACTGGTCCCTGGGGTTTTGCTCAACAAGAACATCTCCGGGCTGTTTAGTCCCCTCTTGAAAAAACACGGCATCGAAGAAGTCACCGCGGCCATGGAAATAGCCGCGAGCAAGTACGTGAAGTACAAGAGCGACGGCAATCCGATCCTGTCTACGGTTGAGAATGCCTTAAACGCTCTCGCGCCTATCTGTCATAGCCGAGTAAAGAATAAAGATAAGCCTTACATAGGCGACTTGTACTACATATTCGGGATTCTGCGTAACCGCTTCGGAACTCAAGACAGAACCATCGTGGAAACCCTCGAAGAGCAATTTCTCAAGGGTGTTCCCATCGAGGAGATGAAAGAGATGGCGCGAGAGGCCAGCAGCCTTCAAGAATTTTTGAGTCTGGTGTATGCCTATCAGCCCACAGGTGAGGAACAGTCATGAGTGTCATATGGATGAGCCTAGTTTTCTACGTTAACCCAGACTACTGCGACACTTACGAAAAGTCTGTGCTCATAGCGCTTGCCGACCACGCCAATGGTGAGGGTAAATCAATTTATCCATCTGTCGCACACCTTGCCTGGAAGTGCTCAATGAGCGCTCGTGGGGTGCAGAAGATCATTAATCGTCTCTGCGAGAAGCGCCTGTTGAAAATTGTGAAAAATGGCGGTGGATCACGCGCCAACACTTACGCCCTCAACTCGGACGCGATCAAAGCCATCTCGGTTAACCCCGATGATAAGCCCTGGAAAAAGACCGGTGAACCCGATTCACCCCCTGATACCGGTGAACCCGATTCACCCCGTGCGGTGAACCCCGTTCACCGGGGCGGTGAACCCCGTTCGGACGATCCATCATGTAACCGTCATATAACCCCCATTTCCGCTTCGCCAGAAACGCTCAGCGGCGAGGCGGCCTCTGGCCGGGAAGAGGAAAAATCTGTTAGCACAGATGATGTTCCCTTCACGGTAGAGCTTGACACTTTAGATCAGGAACCCAGCTTTATTCAGCTGACGCTGAAGAAACGCTCGAAAGTGCGCTTCAACTGCCCCCTGTGCAATGCCAAGCACACCATCACCGAGAAAGACGAGAAGACCCCCTGCTGCGGCGGCGTCCTGGTGTGGAAGAACAACCCGCTCTGGGACAAGCACCAGCGGCAGCGTGCAACTGACGAAGAGGCCAAGCGCCAGCGAGAGCGATCCAATCAGGACCTCACGCCCGGCGCGAAGTTCCTGCT
>JAUQXC010000615.1 GCA_030834825.1 Thermoflexales bacterium | reverse complement strand
CGATCGCACTCAGGCTATGTTCCAGGGCGGCGATGTCGAGGCGACCTTGCAGCCGTACCGCCACCGGGATGTTGTAGGCCACGTTGCCCGGTTCCAGTTGGTCCAAAAACCACAGCCGCTCTTGTGCAAACGACAGCGGCATGGCTTCGGTGCGTGTGGCTTTAGGAATAGCTGCGGGTTGGGACCGGGCTGCGATTTGAGCCGCGTGCAAATAGGACAGAATCTCACTTTTGTGTTGGCTCAATTCGGTGCGCAAGGCAGGAGTCATTACGCCTTCCGGCGCGTTATAGCGCAGTCGATCACCCTCCAACCACAGCCGCACATCTAGCTCGCGTAGATGCGCGAGTAATTCCGTCAACGTCATAGTTCACCTTCTTCGTGGGCGATCTCCCTGGGCCGGTTAACTGCTGTTTGATTGTGACTCGCCCAACGCAGCAATTCAATTTTTTCGGCGAGTGTGGCAATCGTAGGCGATTGAAATAGCATCTGTAAGGGCAGCGTGACTTGAAGTCGTTGCGTGACCCGTGTCGCCACTTGTGTGGCCAGCAGCGAGTGGCCTCCCACGGCGAAGAAGTCGTCATGGATGCCGACTCGCTCGAGGTGCAGGATGTCAATCCAGATGGCGGCCAGTTCCTTTTCCACCGGAGTGCGCGGCGCCGTATAAGTGTGAGCGGCTACAGTTTGCGCCCGATCGGGCGCTGGCAGGGCACGACGATCGACTTTGCCGCTGGTGTTCAACGGCAGGGCATCCAGCATGATGAAAACCGTGGGCACCATGTAATCCGGTAAGCGCGCTAACAAACTACGGCGCAACTCAATCAAGTCAAGGGATGTTGTGTCGGATGCCAAATAAGCGACCAGTCGTTTATCATCAAGCCGCTCGGCCGTTTGATGGACTACTACGACCGCATCGCGGATGGCGGGCTGCTGCCGCAAGACCGCTTCGATCTCACCCAGTTCGATGCGAAAGCCGCGCACCTTCACTTGCTGATCGAGACGGCCTAGAAACTCAATCTGGCCATCGGACAGATAACGAACCAGGTCGCCGGTGCGATACAGCCGCGCGCCTGGCTCTGTGCTAAAGGGATGAGGAATGAACCGCTCAGCGGTAAGCTCTGATTGGTGAAGATAACCACGGGCCAGGCCCACACCGCCCACGCAAAGTTCACCGGGCACGCCGATCGGCACCAGCTGCCACCCATCGTCCAGCACGTAAGCTTGGGTATTGGCAATGGATCGTCCGATGGTGACTTGGGTCTCATCGGCGAAGCATTCTGTGTAAGTGGCCCAAATCGTGGTTTCCGTGGGGCCGTATAAGTTAAAGAAGCGACAACGCTTAGCCCAGCGTTGAACCAATTCTACAGGACAGGCCTCGCCTGCCACCTGCAGCAGGCGCAGTGCTGGGAAATCTTCATCGGGCAAAACTGCCAGGGCTGATGGGGTGAGTGTGACTAGTGTGATGCTGTGCTCATGCAGTAAATGCGCTAAAGTTGGGCCGGGGAGCAAGTTTTCGCGTGCCGCCAGGCAGAGCGTGGCGCCAGTGCCCAGGCCGGCGATGATCTCGGCGATGGACGCATCAAAACTAATCGAGGCGAATTGCAGGACGCGATCGGCCGGGGTCACTTGCCAGGCGGCGATTTGTTCGGTCAGAACATTGCTTAACCCTGACTGACTGATGACCACGCCCTTGGGTTGACCGGTCGACCCCGACGTATAAATGATGTAGGCGACCTGTTGGAAATCGTTATGGCGTTTCAACGCTTCGTAGGGTAAGGTTTCGATTGTCGGCCATTCGCGATCGACGTTGATAGTTTTCAAGGAGAGTGTTGGAAGCGATAGCGTCTCTTGTACGTGTGAATCGGTTAACAATACACACGCTTGAGTATCTTCCAACGCAAAGGTTAGTCGCGCCGGAGGCAAAGTGGGATCGAGTGGTACATAGATGCCACCCGCCTTCCCAATTCCCAAAATGCTGATGATCAGTTCCAGCGAGCGGGTTTGACATACCCCGACCGCGATTTCCGGCCCTATACCCAGCTGCTGCAGGTAGTGGGCCAGTAGATCGGCGCCTTCATTCAACCCGCGATAGGTCAACTGCTGATCTTCGAATACCACGGCTACAGCGTCTGGTGTCTGGTGAGCGTGATCTTCAATCAGCTCATGCAGGCAGCGCGGTTGAGGATAGGCCGCTGGCGTGGGATTCCATTCACGGAATAATTGTTGCTCCAGTTCTGTCAGCAGCTTGAATTCCAATAAGTGCTGTTGTGGCTGGCAGGCGATGTTGGCAAGCAACGTTTGGAAGTGTGCGATCAAACGCTGAATGGTGACAGCCTCATACAAATCGGTGTTATATTCCACCAAGCCCAACAGCCCGTGTGGTTGTTCAGTCATGGATAATGTTAGATCAAACTGGGCAGCCTGATTGTCCATTTCCAAGGGCAGCATCGTCAAGTCCGGCAGTTCAATGGCTGGCATGGGGGCGTTTTGCAAAACAAACAGCACTTGAAACAAAGGTGCATGACTAAGATCGCGCAGCAAGTGCAGCTCATCAATCAACCGGTCAAAAGGCAATTCCTGATGAGCGTAGGCCCCCAAGGTCACTTCTCTAACTTGCCTGAGCAGATCGCTGAAAGTAGGATTGTTGTCTAGTTTGACACGCAAGGCCAACGTATTGACAAAAAAGCCGATCAGCCCTTCGGTCTCTTCGCGTGGCCGATTGGCGATGGGCGTGCCGATGATGAGATCAGTTTGACCAGTATAGCGATACAGTAAGGTCTGAAAGGCGGCTAGAAGCGTCATGAACAATGTGGCATCGCTGTTTCGTCCGACTGCGTGCAGCCCGGTAACAACCTGAGCCGGGATCGCGAAAGCCTGTTTAGCGCCACGGAAGGTCTGCACGGGTGGTCGGGGGTGGTCGGTGGGCAGTTGCAAGACGGGGAGCTCGCCGCTGAATTGCTGTTTCCAGTAAGCCATTTGCTGCTCGAGCATTTCGCCGCTCAGCCATTGGCGCTGCCACAGCGCGTAATCGGCATATTGAATGGGTAGTTCGGGTAGCGACGCTGATTGGTCAGCGCGGAAGGCTGCATACAGTGCTAGCATTTCACGCACAAAGATCCCAATCGACCAACCATCCGAGATGATGTGGTGCATGACGACCAGCAGTACATGCTCTTGCTCGGTCAGTTTGATCAGAGTGACGCGCAGCAACGGACCGTGGGTAAGATTGAAGAGGCGTGTCGCCTCCGCGCTCATGATCTGGCGCAGCTGTGCTTCCCGCTCAGGCAGGGTCAGCGTCGCCAAATCAATCAGGGATAAGGGCAATAGCAGCTCGGTCACGATCCGTTGAAACGGTTCATCACCTGTCGACTCGAAAGTCGTGCGCAAGGCCTCGTGACGACTTATGATTTCATTCAGGCTGTGTTCGAGGGCAGACAGGTTGACGGCGCCAATAAGGCGTACTGCCTGCGGGATGTGGTAAGCGCTAGTGCCTGGAGCTAATTGATCCATGAACCATAGACGTTGTTGTGCAAATGACAACGCGAGCGGGCCGCTGCGTGAAGCGCGTGGAATGACACCACCGGAGCGTTTGGCCGAGACTTCACGTCGCTGTTGTTCAGATAAGCGCTCCTCGATCAATGCTCCCAACCTGGCGATCGTCGCTTCTTCAAACAGGCTGCGCATGGGCAGGTCGAGTTGAAAGATCCGGTTGATTCGCGAGATGAGCTGTGTCGCTAGCAGGGAATGCCCGCCTAGCTCGAAGAAATTGTCGTGAATTCCCACACGTTTCACGGACAGCACTTCCGACCAGAGTTCGCTCAACTTTTCCTGCGCCGGCGTTTCAGGAGGGGCGTAATCATCTCGTTCGCTGTCGAGATCGGGAGCCGGTAAGGCGCGGCGATCCAGCTTGCCATTGGGGGTGAGTGGTAGTGTCTCCAACTTGACAAGGGCCGTGGGGATCATATAGTGGGGCAGCCGACTTTCCATGAAAGAGCGTAGTTCGCTCGTCCGATCCGCCGCTTCATCGTTCGGGACAATGTAGGCAATCAGCTGCTTGTTGCCAGGCTGATCCTCGCGCACGAGAACCACGGCTTCTCGGATAGCCGGATGCTGTCTCATGACTGATTCAACTTCACCTGGCTCGACACGAAAGCCGCGTACCTTGACCTGTTGATCGCTGCGGCCTAGGAACTCATTCTGACCATCCGCTAAATAGCGGGCTAAATCGCCAGT
>JAUQXC010000614.1 GCA_030834825.1 Thermoflexales bacterium | reverse complement strand
CTACGCTTCACGCTTTAGAATCTCGCTAATCAGTTCTTTGCGCTGCGCGCCGCTCCAGGTTTCCTGTTTACGCACCCCCAGCGGATCGATCTCTTCGCGCAGCAGGCGCACTTCTTCTTCGGTCGGCGGTTCGGTTTCGTGCAGGTCTGGTGCAACTTCCAGTTCAAAGCCGGTCTTGGCCTGAATCTTCTCGCTTACCTGGCCGGGATGATACGACGTGAGTCGCATGCGCCCGTGGGCGTAGTCGAATTGGCCCAGGTTGGTGATGCAATACTGCGGACCGCGGCCAGCCGATCGGGTGGAGGTATGCCCCAGGCCGCTGAGAAAATCGATGTGTTCCACGAAGACGGCGCGTGAATGACGCGGCACATATAACATCGCGTGTTGATCGAAGATCGTCACGTCGGGAATACCGGCGCTGCCGGGCAGGCGCATTTGCGGACGCGCGTAGTTGCTGCCGATCATCACGTTATTGAAGTTGCCGTGGGCATCCACCTGGGCGGGGCGGAAGAATTCTTTGACATTGAAGCGTGGCAGAAATTCGCACACGATGCGGGTGAAGGGCAGCAGCAGCAGGCCGTGATCGAGCCAGGGCTTCTCAATGCTCGCCAGGCCCAACGGCGACCAATCGCGGCAGAGCGTGCCACCCACAGCCGAGGCAAACCAGATGTCCGGCGCGTGCGTGAGCTTGGCCAGTAGAATGCCGGCGGCGACCAACGGCGTGGCGATGCCCTGCCCCACCACTTCGCCATTTTTGATCTGGCGGCAAATACAGACAGAAATAAGTTCGTCAATGGTGTAATCCGTGGCTGTGTGCATAAGGGCATGATACTTGAAGATAGCCTAGCCTGCAACTGTAGCCAGCGGGCTTGCCTATCTGTCCGGCTCTTCAGAACCGCCGTTGTGGGCAATTTGTTAGGAAGCGGGGAGAATAAGGGCGTATAATCTTGAGTGTTGTTCGGCGGAATGCGAGAGAGAACGGGTGGATCGGAGGATTTCAAGGTTGCCAGGTTGATCGGTGATGGCTGTCGTGCGTACTTGCACGAATGGGCGATAACGGAAAGGAGTCGATACGATGTTGCACAAAATATTTAATGTGGTCGGTGTGATGACGCTAATCTTAGCGATCAGTCTGCCTGTCGAGGCGACGGTGGTTGGCATCAACAGTGTCTTTGACACTTTTGACGAGGTGATCGTTAAGGATCCCAGCGATACGGATCTTGATCCTTATTGGTGGATCATCCAAAACGGCGATCTGGGACAATACTATGCGCTGTGTGGTGATGCCTCGTGTACCAGCGCGCTCAGCGAGAATGGCACAACCTTTGCGCGTTTGCAGCTGCAGCCGGATGCGACTCCCGGCAATTTGACCATTAGCGAGATTTCGGAACTGCGCACTGGATACAGCTCTGGACAGGGCGTGTGGTTGCCTACGCCCGATCATCCTGTCATCGCTACGGCGCGCGTGCGTTTCTCGCCCAACTATGTGGAAGACGGCAGTGGCGAGGCCGTCGGGTCAGCCGGTTTCTGGTTGTACAATTCTTATATTGACTTTCCCAATCAGACCCTGCAGCCGATCAAGGCGTTAGGGTTTGCCTGGGGTGAAGCAGGTTCCGGCGGCGGTGACTTTGATGGATTGCACGTCATGGTGCTGCGTGACAACGTCGCTGTCTATAACAAGACAGTCCGCCCGGCAGTGGACATGAGTGACTGGATGACGTGGCAGATGAAGTGGAGTGCCGGCGCCAATGGCAAGCAGGACATTCGCTTCTGGGTGGATGACAAGCCGGTGGGACATGTAGTGTTGCACGATCCGTTGCCCGCCTTGTCGCTCACCTTTTGGATCGATAATCAGTTTGTCCAAGACCTGAGCGATCCGCTTTCCGCCGAATTCCACAACCCTGCCGCGGATCAATACTTTGATATTGATTCAGTAGAGATATACCAGGAGTAACTTCCTCGCAGTCACGGTTGAAGCTGATCCACAGTAGTGAATGCGCCGGGATCGAGCTCTTTCCCAATGGACTGCGGGACGGAGCTGAGTTCGTCGATTGAATCCGGTTCTGGATAAAACAAACCAGCCCCGTCACACTGACGGGGCTGGTGCTTGTAATTGGGCAGGCGCGTTATTCGGGATCCTCGATTACTCCGCCAGCACCATGAAGTGGCCGCGCTGCGCCAGCTGCCCGTCAATGAACAGATCGACTTCGTATTCTCCCGGGGCCAGCACGAAGGTATCGCTGTAGGCCACGCTCAGCGGTATCTGTGCCGCACCCGCTGGGCCCATATCCCACGGCATGATCACGCGCCACGACGGATCTTCTTCGCCGTCAATGTAGACCTTGACGATCGTTTCTTGCCCGTCGCGCAGGTCTTCGTACTCAAACAGCACCAGCACTTCCTGCGTGCCTGCGGGAAACTCTTCGGCTGTCGTGACATCAATCAGATTGCCTTGTTCATCGGTCTCGCCGGTGCCGAATTCGAACGGCGAGATTTTGGCCGCGCGCGCGCGGGTGGCCGGCTTGCCCGTAAACTCCAACCCGACCGCTAAGCTCTTCAATTGCGCGAGCAATTCCTGGGCGGCCGCGCGCGCCTCTGCGGGCTTCGTGATTTTATCAGCCGGCGGTTGGCCTTCCCGGGTGTCAATGATGTCCATGAGATCGTCCAGATCGAGCGCGGCTTCATCGAGCGACCACCACAACAAATAGGGCGGTTCCTGCCCGGCGGCCTTCGCCTCTGCGACCAGCTGTGTGGATCGATCCATCGTGCTCTGATATTCCACCTGTGCCGCCTCGCTTTGACCCGCGGCCAACAAGCTCAGCGCCAGATTGAAGCGCAGCCATAACTCATCGGGCTTGTCGGCCAGCACTTCGCGACTGAGCTGGTTCGCTTCCTCAAACTGGCCCAGCAGGTAATACGTCCAGGCCAGATTGCCGGCGGTCGCTGCCGACTCATCGCCGTGGCGGCGCGCCGCCACGTAATCGTTCACGGCGCTTTCTGGCTCGTTCAGGGCCGACTTCGTTTCGGCTCGCTGCGCGAAGGCTGCCGTGTAATCGGGCGCGGCCGTTAACGCTTCATCAAACGCCGCGCGCGCTTCGGCATATCGGTTCTGATAGGCCAGGCTCACACCACGGGCATAGGCTTCAATCGCGCCGGGCCTCTCGCGCAAGTCTGGAACCGGTTGCAGCGTAATGGCTGCCGCCCACACCACCGCCACGACGGACGTGAATGTGCCGACTCCCACGAAGATCCAGCGCGCGAGCGGCCGCGAGATGGTGGTGGCGAGGCCGAACATGAACAGGGCCACCGCCAGCAGCGTAAGCTGGACGATGTAGGTATTGGCCTTGGCGTCCCATGCATCTTTGACGGCTGACGCCGCGTTGAATTTCTCGCTCAGTACGGTGACGTCGGTCAAATACGTTTCCGTTTCATACTTCGCGATATCCACGTTGCCGGTCGCGGAATCAAAGTATGGCGCGGCCAGCAGCGGACTGAGCGCCGCCATCTCATCGCGCAGCGTTTGATAGCGGAGGGCGGCTGCTTCATCTTCGCGGTTCGCCGCCGCCGTCGCCAGCAGGTCGAGTTCGTACCAGGCTTGATAAGCGTTGTTATAGTCAAAGTTGAGGCGCGCGGTGCCGTCGATCTTGCGGCCCAGCGCTTCGGTGGCATAGCGTTTGCTGTCGCGGTTAGCACGATCGTCACGCGCCCCGGCGTCGCTTTGCAGAAAGGCGATGACGGCGACCAGCGCAGCAAGGATCGCCAGGATGATCGCCGCGCGATTGTTGAAGTGATCTCGGGATGGAGTGGATTCATTCATGATTGTCTCCTTACCCTGCCAGCTCGAGCACTAACGCGGCGATGGTGGCGCTCGCCGCCAGCAGCGTGCCGCTGGCAAAGAGCAGCATCTTCCAACGACCGGCGGCGGCCTCGATGAGTGTGTAAAACACCAGGGCCAGCCCCAGGACGCCGACCACGGCGAGCAGGGCGTTGGATTTGGTGCGCAAGCGATCGGCTTCGGCAAACTGCGGCTCGGGGTTGAGATCGCGGTCGCGCGCTGCATCCGCCCACAGTTCGCCCAACTCCCGCTGCACGCTGTACGAACCGTTGCGATTCAGAAAGCGCTGGGGAAACAGGCGTTCATTGGCCAGGGCAATGTCGTGGGCATCGGCGCGCTGGCGGTTTAAGCGCACCGCCTCTTCTTCCGTCGTCTGTTCCATATCGGTGACGATCAGATCGCCGAGGTTGTTGTAGCGCAGGTAGGTGACGTAGGCGCCGTAATGGGTGTACGCCGTGGAGGCATTGAGCGCGCGGGTTTCTTCGGCGTTGATGGCGGCGCGCAGGCCGCCATAGTCGGCGTCGCCCGAGGCATCGTCGGCGACCGAAGCGCGCCACGCTACGATCGCGCCGATCACGGCGACCACGGCAATCATGATCGCGACGATCGTCATGAAGCGTTCATGCTGGTCGGCGGGAGGGGATTCTGTCTCAGTCATCGGTGTTTTCCTCTTTGCTAACGAGTGAAGACTCGTCGGATGGGTAGCGCACTTTATCGCTGCAGCTGCTCTGGCCGATCATGCAGCGCGGGGTGAACGGATCTGCAACAGCTCGCTCACCCCGCGCGATAAAACCTGTTTTGGGGGTAGCGGTCTTCTCCAGTAAGGATGCTGGCAAAACTCTACGCTAGTTTACACGAGCGTGCGCTTTCCAAGGCTTGCAGGATGCTTGCAGCTGCGTTGCAGTGTGCGGCAGGGCGCGGCGCTTGTCCCTGCGAAGAACACGGGCTGATGAAGGGG
>JAUQXC010000613.1 GCA_030834825.1 Thermoflexales bacterium | reverse complement strand
AAAATATTTTGCGTCCATACCTGGTGCTTGCAAGGCGTGCCAGTGCAGCCACAGCATCAGCCAATTGCCTCGGCGGCTCACGTCGGCGGCGCGCAGTTCAATGGAATCGCCGAAGCGCGTGCGCGGTTCGGCGCTGACGACCATGAGCCACTGCCCCGCCTGGCGCACCGGCACATTAACGAGGCGCAAGGGCAAGTCGCTTGAGCCAATCACACGATCACCGTCAAGCACACTCAATTGTAAACGATACCGCCCCAGCGGCAGCGGTGACTGCGGCGTGAGTTGATAATCGCCTATCACGATGGTGCCCGACAGCCAGCTCGAGGTCGCCGGCGTGAGCCGATCGGTTTGACTGATCACCGCAATACCGTTTTCAGCGATGAGCTCCAGCCGATAGGCCAGCTCACGCCTGATCGGTCGAGTGATCGTCCAACGGACTTGCACGCGAATGGGCTTCTCCGGCCCCTCGACCCCGACCCAGCTATTGACGATTCCTATTACGTCCGTGATAGATTGCACAGGCTGCGCCGCGAGTGTGCGCGCCAGCGCGGTAGAGTATACCGCGATCTGATCGTCTTCGTAAGCCGGAGGCAGAGTGAAATAGTCGCGCAGCGAGATTACAGTTTCAGGTGGTATCAGGTTCTTGTGCAGGATGATGTAGCGCACATCCCGATCGGCTAAGGCCTGCAACTGCGAACCGAGGTCAGGCGGGCGTTTTGCCAGAATGTCCGTGCGCCACGCGCGCAGCAGCGGAATCTGATCGAACAGCGCATAGGCCTCAGGGGGCACACGCGCCACGCGACCTTGCACCGTGGGTTTTTCGTGCTGCGTTTGATAATACAGGTAACGCTTCGTGGCAGATCGATCAAGCGGAATATCCAGCACGGCATAGTTTTCGCCATCGCGGGCCAGCTGTTGTTGAAACGGCGTGATGGGCAACGGATCGATCGTGGGATAAGGTATACCGAGATATTCGAAGAGAATGATCGCGCTGATGACCATCCCGACCAGTGTCGCCGCCCGCGGCGGACGAGAGTCCACGTTGAGTGTGCCGGACTGTCGTCCGGGGTGCGCACTGATGCGCGCCAACACGTCTTGCACACCCCACGCGGCTAACGGCGCTAGCGCCAGTGACAGCAGCAAGTTATAGCGATCCGGCGAGCGCAGGATATTCATCGGGAAACGAGCGCCGATCAGCGCGTAGGGCAGGGGCAGGTCCGTCAACTCGGCGCCATTCACGCGCAGGAAAGGCCCCAGCGCCATTACGAAGCAAAACAAACCGACAGCGACCCACGGCAAGGCACGGCGTTTCGCGCGCCACGCCCCCCACACCGCCAGCAGCAGTGGTACAAAACCAAGGTAGGGCATCCACGCACGGTTCTTGATGAAGCTCTCGTACAACGGCCGCACGATCGATCCGAAGACGGGATGATACGTCATCGGCACGAAGTAGGCCGCCAGATCAGTCTGGCCCCACGTCTGTTCGTCGGCGATGAGCTTGTCGGGCGACTCGGCCTGCGTGTACAGCTGGGCCGCCGGCAGCACGATCGGGAGGGAAAGCACCAACCCGATTGCGACCCCCACGATCAAGCGGGGCCACGCCCCGCGCGTCCACTCGCGCCGCAAGGCCAGCCAGTCGACCAGCACGAACAGCGCCAAGACCACACCGCCCAACACCAGGAATTGCAGGCGCGTCGCCACGATCAACAGCGTTGTCAAACCGATCCACAAGATGTTGCGGCGTTTGGTTTCGCGCGTCGCCTTCAGGATGAACAGCGCCAACAAGGGAAACCACTGTACGCTGGCCAGGCTGACGTGCCCGAGTGATTGTGAGAAGTGATAAGGCGCGAAGGCGAAAATAATCCCGGCGATGAGCGCAGAAAAAGTTATTGGTTGTGGGTTGTGGGTTGCTGGTAGAACAGTACGCTCTTCACCCGATGCGTCTCGCTTCCGGCTTCTTGCATCTTGCAATAGATACTCCGCCAGCTTGAACATCGTGTAGCCGCTGAGGATGAAGGTCAGCAGCACCGTCATGTTATATGCAGCTATATCGCCGACGAGCGCCGCGAGTGGAATCCAGAGCAGCGAATTGTAAAAGCTGAGCGAATGCGCAGCCAGACTGACGCCCACGGGGTAAAACTGGACCGGCGTGAAAAGCGTATCATAGTCACGCTGCAAGGCATAGCGGGTCCACCAATTGTCCCACTGAAACGTCCATAGGTCTTCGTTGTTGCCCGCGTACGCCGTGTTGAGTTTGGCTACCAACGGCCAGGTCATCAACAAGGTGAGGACGGTGAAGAAGAGCAGGACGAGGAGATCACGGCGGAGCTTGGACTTCACGCCTCACCCCTTATTTCCCCGCACGAGCTGGCGTTGTCTCAGGCGTGGGGGATGAGGGCTGTGAAATTATTTCACGCACCACATAGATCGACTTACCTTGCGATTCGTAATACGTGCGCATCTGCATTTCGGCCAGCAGCCCAAAGAAGAGAAACTGCACACCCAGGATGACCAGCATCACGCCCAGCCAGAGAATGGGACGATTGCTGAGCGGCGCGCCTTCGAAGATCTTGATGAGGGCCAAATAAGCGAGGATCAACACCCCGATCGCCCCGGTGGCCGCCCCCATACCGCCAAACAGGCGCATGGGCTTGCTCTGAAAACTCAACAGGAAACTCAGCGTGAAGAGATCGAGAAAGACGCGGAACGTGCGCGAGAAACCGACATGGCTCTTACCGAATTTGCGCGCCCGGTCCTTGACCGGCACTTCGGCCACCTTCACGCCCATCCAGGAGGCAAAGGCGGGAATGAAGCGGTGCATGTCGCCATAGAGTTTGACGGTTTTGATCACTTCGTAGCGATAGATCTTCAGCGAACAGCCGGAGTCATGCAGCGAGATACCGGTGTTGCTGGTAATGATCGCATTCGCGACGCGCGAGGGGATCTTGCGCGTGAATAAGGGTTCTTTGCGATTCTGCCGCCAGCCCGAGACGATATCGTACCCTTCAGCCATCTTGGCGAGCAACGCAGGAATGTCCGCCGGATCGTTCTGTCCGTCGGCATCGATGGTGATCACGACCTCGCCGCGCGCTTGATCGAACCCGGCGGCAAAGGCGGCCGTCTGTCCGAAGTTGCGGCGCAGGCCGACCACCACCAGATGTGGATCAGCTTGGGCCAGCTGCTTCAAGACCTGGAGACTGTCGTCGCGGCTGCCGTCGTCCACGGCGATGATTTCATACGATTTACCCAAGGCTTTCAGCACCACGTCCAGTTCGGCGTGCAACGGCGGCAGCGATTCGGCTTCGTTGTGAATGGGGATGACGATTGAAAGATCGAGGGTAGGTTTTGGGATCATGGGATTCTCACAAAACGACCCGCCGGGTTCCGGTCGGGTCGAGCGGAGCGATTATATCATGGAAAGCTGGAGACCATTGTCAACTCTCCGGCCCTCTGGTATAATCTTGCCCGCACCGCCTTTGACGGCGGTGTTATCTCGCATGCCTCCGGATCGCCGGGAAGTGCCTGAGTCTACAGCCCTCAGGCTCCCGCGCGAGTAGAAGGAGGCAGAGGACACAAAACTTTAATCAGGAGGATACCTCATCATGGCTGTTGTCTCAATGAAAGCCCTGCTCGAAACAGGCGTGCACTTCGGTCACCGTACCAAGCGCTGGAATCCGAAGATGAAACCGTTCATCTTCACCGAGCGCAATGGCATCCACATCATCGACCTGCAGCAAACCATCGCCGCTCTGGATGCCGCCTACAATTTGATCCGCGATACCGTCGCCAATGGCGGCACGGTCCTGTTCGTGGGCACCAAGCGACAAGCGCAGGATACCATTTCGAAGGAAGCGATCCGTGCAGGTGCGCCGTACGTCACCTATCGCTGGCTGGGCGGCACGCTCACCAACTGGCGCACCATTCGCCAGCGCATTGACACCTTGATGAACCTGGAAGGGCGCCGTGATCGCGGCGAGTTCGACGTACTCCCCAAGAAGGAAGCCCTGGACCTGGAGCGCCTGATCACCAAGTTGAATTTGCGCCTGGGCGGCGTCAAGGAACTACGCAAGCTGCCCGATGTGCTGTTTGTCATCGATACGCATCGCGAAGTCACGGCGATTAAAGAGGCCAACACCCTCAACATCCCCGTCATCGCGATGGTCGACACGAACTGCAATCCCGATCCGATCGATCTGGTCATTCCCGCCAACGACGACGCCATTCGCGCGATCAAGTTGATTGTGGCCCGCATGGCCGACGCCGTGCAAGAGGGTCTGGCGCTCCGCAAGGAGACCATGCCCGCTGAAACCGTGGAAGCGGAAGGCACCCCTGAAGCCGACGACAAGTATTTGAGTGAAGGCACGCTCGCCAAGCTGCGCGCCGGTCTCGAATTCGAAGCTGGCACAGTCACTGAAGAAGAGGCCGCATAAACCTAGCACGACCACGATTAACGAGGGTCGTCTCTCGAAGAGGATACAAGCAATGGTTATCTCAGCTGCAATGATTAAACAGTTACGCGAAGCAACTGGCGCGGGCGTGTTGGACTGCCGCAAGGCATTGGAAGCGACCGAAGGGGATCTGGAAAAGGCCAAAGCCTGGCTGAAGGATAAAGGCCTGGCGGCTGCGGCGAAGAAGGCCGATCGAGTGGCACTGGAAGGCCTGGTCGGATCATATATCCATCACAATCATCGTGTGGCGGTGCTGGTGGAAGTGAATTGCGAATCGGATTTCGTGGCGCGTACGGACGGCTTCACGACGTTGACGCAGAACATCGCCAAGCACATCGCCATGGCCAATCCGCAATACGTCAAGCCCGAAGATATTCCGGCCAACGTGCTGGAAGAGGCCAAACAGGGCTTTGTGGCGGAAGCACAGGCAGCGGGCAAGACCGGTGCCGAACTTGAGGTTGAGGTGGAAAAGAAGCTCAAGAAGTTCTACGAAGACGCCTGCCTGGTGTTGCAGTCTTACGTCCTGGATGATAAGGTCACGATCGGTGGTATGATCACACAGGGCATTACCGACCTGAAAGAGAACATCGTGGTACGGCGCTTTATCCGCTACGAATTGGGCGCATAAGCAAAAAGGCAACGGGACATCCCGTTGCCTTTTTTGTAGATTTGGCTGCGTGGGGTGGGCATTTCGGCAGCAGACCAGTGAGGGAGCATGACGATCAAATATCAACGCATTCTCTTGAAAGTCGGCGGGGAGGCTTTGGCCGGTGGCGAAGGCAAAACCGGCATCGACGTACATGAAGCCGAAGATCTGGCCCGGCGCATCAAAGGTGTGAAGCAACTGGGGATTGAAGTGGCCCTGGTGCTGGGTGGCGGCAATTTGTGGCGCGGCAAAGACGGTTTGAGCCACGGCATGGATCGCTCGGTGGCCGATCACGTCGGGATGCTGGCAACGGTGATGAATGCCCTCGCTTTGCGCGATGCGTTGGAACGGGTCGGGGTGGAGACGCGCGTCCAGACAGCGGTCACGATGCAGGCGATTGCCGAACCGTTCATTCGCTTGCGCGCCATGCGCCACATGGAAAAGGGGCGCGTGGTCATCATCGGCGGCGGCACAGGCAATCCCTACTTCACTACGGACACAGCCGCAGCGCTACGCGCGATGGAAGTAAAAGCTGATATTCTGATCAAAGCGACCAAGGTCGATGGCGTCTATTCAGCCGATCCCAAGAAAGATGCGCAAGCCGTCCGCTACGACCGCTTGTCGTACATCGACGCGCTGAATCGGCGGCTGGGCGTGATGGACTCGACGGCGATCTCCTTGTGCATGGACAACGAACTGCCCATCCTCGTCTTCGATCTGTGGCAACCGCAGAGCCTGGAACGGGCAGTGCGGGGCGAACCCATCGGGACCATTATCAACGGAGAATAACCTGAACACGAACAGCGGCCAGCAGAGTGAAATGGACCCGATCGGTTGTTCTGCTCTCCCCAGACGGCCAACCTACTCGACTAGCGCACTTGCGCGAAAGTGTATTATAATTACCAACGTACTCCGCCGAATGGCATCAACCACCTCGCCGGCGGCATTGGCTCTCACCCAAAACTAACACTGCTCCGTCAAGTGTATGGAGAATCCACACCCAACCAGGCATCCGCTTGATAAGCGTGCCGATCTGATCGTTTGAAATTCAGCACAAGGTGATCTGTCCCTATGACTACCGACCCTAATCTCGTCAAGGAAACGCTGCACGACGCCGAAGAACACATGAAGAAGACGATCCACGCTTTTGAGCTGGATCTGCGCGTCTACCGTACGGGCCGCGCCAGTCCGGCGATTGTGGAGCACCTCTCGGTGAACTATTACGACACCCCCACACCCCTGCAGCAGTTGGCGACCATCAGCGTGCCTGAAGCGCAAGTATTGATGATCCGCCCCTTTGACGTGCATTCGTTGAAGGATATTGAAAAGTCCATCAGCGCGTCCGATCTGGGCCTGACACCCAACAACGACGGCAAAGTCATCCGCCTTATCTTCCCGCGCCTCAGCGAAGAGCGTCGCAACGATCTGATCAAGCAGGTGCACAAGCGCCTGGAAGAAGCCCGCGTCTCCATTCGCAATATCCGCCGCGATAACCAGGATATGCTGCGCGACTTCGAGAAAGAAAAGATGATCTCGGAAGACGATCTCAAGCGCGGACGCGAAGATCTACAAAAATTGACCGACAAATACGTCGAGCAGGCGGAAAGCGTCAGTCAGCGTAAAGAAGAGGAGATCCGCGAGGTTTAATGGCGGTGAGCGATATGCTCTGCGTCCGCACTCGGTGGCTCCGGTGCACTGCACCGGAGACGGCGAGGTGAGCGCGTTGTCGACCCCAGCGGCGGGGGACGATGTGGCATCGCGGACAACCACTTCGTCAAATGAGCAGGTTGGTCGCCCAGGCAGCGTCGTGACGAGCATTGAGGCACACTACTCGCGGTAGCATGAGTCTCGCACCCACTCTTACTCGCATTCCGTATCATCTGGCCATCATCATGGACGGCAATGGCCGCTGGGCAAAAGCGCGCGGCCTGCCGCGCCTGGCTGGTCATCGCGCCGGCACAGAAAACCTGCGCCGCACCTTGAAGGCCTGTGTGCGGCATGGCATCAAGATTCTGACCATCTACGCTTTTTCCACGGAGAACTGGGGCCGCCCCGCCGAGGAAGTGCGCGGCCTGATGTCGATTCTGGAGCAGGTCATTGAGCGCGAATTGAAGGAACTCCACGAACAGGGTGTGCGCATTCGTCATGTGGGACGAGTGGAAGGCATCTCACCCCGCTTGCTCAAGAAGATCGAGAAAGCCGTCGAACTGACCAAGCACAACGATACCATCATTCTGAACGTCGCCTTCAATTACGGCGGCCGCCAGGAAATTATCGACGCGGTCAAACGCATCCTTCAAGAAGCTGTTCCACCCGATCAAGTGGATGACGCCTTATTGGGTCAGTATCTCTATACCGCCGGACAACCCGATCCCGATTTGATTGTTCGTACCAGCGGCGAGATGCGCGTCAGCAATTTTCTGATCTGGCAAGGCGCCTATGCCGAGTTGTATGTTACACCCACCTACTGGCCGGACTTTGACGAAAGCGAATTGCAGAAAGCGCTGGATCACTACGCTGCCCGTGAACGTCGTTTCGGTTTAACCGCCGAGCAAATGAAGCGGCTGGCAGGGCAAGGGAAGTAGCAAGCGGACAGGCCGCAGCCCGTCTCCCAGCGAGCGATCAGCGCCAAGACCTAGCTCATGAAGACCCGCGTCATTAGTGCTCTGCTTCTGCTGCCGATCGGCGTCGCCATCGTTTTAATCGGCGGGGGATTGTTCGATCTAACGATCATTTTCATCTTCAGCCTGGCCGCCTATGAATTTGTGCAGTTGATGAAGACGGGCCGCTTCGGGCCGAACCTGGTTATCGCCATTGCCTGTGTCTGGGTTTGGCTGCTCGAGGCGAGCCTGCCACGTTTGAATGTGTCCCGATCGGCTTTGGCGCTGCTCCTGATCACTGCGTTGACGTGGCAAATGCGCCAGCGTGCAGGGTCACCCACGGCCAATTGGGCTTTGACGGTTGCCGGCGGAATCTATCTGGGGATAGCGGGCGCGCACTTCATTCTGATCCGCCAGCTGAACCAGGGCCAGTGGTGGTTGCTGCTGACGTTGGCGGGCACGTGGCTGGCGGACAGTGCCGCGTACCTGATCGGGCGGAAATTTGGCGTTCACAAAATGACCCCCTCACTCAGCCCCCATAAAAGTTGGGAGGGTCTGGTGGGCGGCATGGTCGGCGGCGTGGTTTTCAACGCCCTTCTGGCAGGAGTGCTGAGCCAGGTCTCAAGCAGTTATCTGCCCTGGTGGGCGGGCGCGGTACTTGGCCTGCTGGGCGCCGGGCTTGGCACGTTGGGCGATCTTTCCATTTCGATGATTAAGCGTGAGGTCGGCGTGAAGGACACGGGGCATATTATCCCCGGCCACGGCGGCGTACTCGATCGGCTGGACAGCTTGTTGTTCACAACCGTAGCGAGTTTCTATTTCATCCTATGGGTGGTGCAACCCTAAAGATCAACGACATCCCAACATCACGGAGGAGATCATGAACCCGGCCCAGTTCATCAAGGATCCCGATCGCAACCTGGCACTTGAGCTCGTGCGTGTCACCGAGTCGGCGGCGATGGCCGCCGCACGCAAAATGGGACGTGGCGACAAGAACGCCGCCGATCAAGCGGCCGTCAACGCTATGCGCTACATGTTCAACACCGTCGACATGGACGGCGTCGTCGTGATTGGCGAAGGCGAAAAAGACGAAGCGCCGATGTTGTATAACGGGGAAGTGCTCGGCACCGGCGTGCCGCCCAAGGTCGACATTGCCGTCGATCCCATCGACGGCACACGCTTAACGTCGCTGGGATTGCCCGGCGCTGTGGCCGTAGTTGCCCTGGCCGAGCAAGGCACCATGTTCAATCCCGGCCACATCGTCTATGCCAATAAGATTGCCGTCGGCCCGCGGGCCAAAGGCACCGTCGATATCAATGCGCCGGTGAAAGACAATCTGGCTAAGGTGGCGCAGGCATTAGGCAAAGATGTGCACGATCTGACCGTGGTCATACTCGATCGCGATCGGCATAAAGACTTGATTCGTGAAGTTCGTCGCTGCGGCGCGCGGGTCAAACTCATCAGCGACGGCGATGTCGCGGGGGCGCTAGGCACCGCCATTGAAAATTCCGGCGAGGATATTTTGCTGGGCATCGGCGGCTCGCCGGAAGCCGTCATCACGGCGGCGGCGCTCAAGTGCATGGGCGGCGATCTCCAAGTCCAGCTCTGGGCGCGGGATGAGAAAGAGCGCCTCATGGCCGTTGACCACGGCATCGATCTCAACCGGGTCCTGGGCCTTAATGATCTGGTGGGCGGCGAGAACGTCTTCTTTGCCGTCACCGGCATCACCGGTGGTCAACTGGTGGATGGCGTGCGCTATGAGGGCGATCGGGTGTACACCAGTTCGATCGTGATGCGCAGCCTCACCGCCACTGTACGCCGCATCGAGTCGGAGCATCATCTCGATCGGTTGAATCTGCTGACACAAATTTATGAGTAAACAGCACTCATGCGTGGAGGTTTAACGTGGATTTTGATTTTGAAAAACTGGAAGCAAAATCGCTCACCGAGCTGCGCGATCTAGCCAAGTCGCTGGACGTGTCAGGCTACAGCCGCTTAAAGAAAGAAGACCTGATCTTGCGGCTGCTGCGCGCCAAGGCCGAAGGGCAGGGCTACATCTTTGGCGGCGGCGTGCTCGACATCGTTGACGAGAACATCGGCTTTTTGCGCAGCGAACACTACCTGCCCGGCCCGGAAGATGTGTATGTCAGCCAGAGCCAGATCCGGCGCTTCGGCCTGCGGACCGGCGACATGGTCATCGGGCAGGTACGTCCCCCCAAGGACAGTGAAAAGTACTTTGGTCTGCTGCGGGTGGAAGCGGTCAATGGCCTTGATCCTGAGGCCGCCAAACAGCGGCCCGTCTTCGAGAAGTTGACGCCGATCTTCCCCAACCTGCGCTTCAACCTGGAGACTGAACCGGCCAACATTACAACCCGTTTGTTGGACATGGTCGCTCCCATCGGGCGGGGGCAACGCGGTCTCATCGTCTCGCCGCCCAAGTCCGGCAAGACCACCGTGCTCAAGCACATCGCCAATGCCATTTCCACGCGCTATCCCGATGTGCACCTAATGGTGGCCCTCATCGGCGAACGGCCTGAGGAAGTGACCGACATGGATCGCTCGGTGGATGCCGAGGTGATCAGCAGCACCTTCGATGAGCCACCCGCCAGTCACGTTCGCGTGGCGGAAATGGCACTTGCCAGGGCCAAACGCTTGGTAGAAGGTGGCCGCCACGTGGTTATCCTGATGGATTCCATGACCCGATTGGCGCGCGCATACAACCTCATCGTACCATCGAGTGGCCGTACTTTATCGGGTGGCCTGGACCCAGCGGCGTTATATCCGCCCAAGGGCTTCTTCGGCGCGGCCCGTAATATCGAGGAAGGCGGCAGCTTGACCATCATTGCCACTTGCCTGGTCGATACGGGCAGCCGCATGGACGATATGGTCTACGAAGAGTTCAAGGGCACGGGCAATATGGAACTGCACCTGAACCGTCGTCTCCAGGAACGCCGCATTTTCCCAGCTTTCGACATCGAGCGTTCCAGCACCCGCCGCGAAGAACTCCTTTTAGAGCCGGATACTCTCAACCGGGTATGGCTGATGCGCCGCATGATGGGCCAGATGATGGCTTCGCCGCCGGGCGGCGCGGGCATGGATATGACCAACGCCATGGAAGCGCTCATCGCCCGTGTATCCCGGACCAAGACCACTGTCGAGCTGTTGGCGAGCCTGCGCGACGACTTCTAAAGCCTGATCGGGCTAGCTGGCCCGATCGGCTTCCCCCTTCTGCCGGGGTCGGTTGGAGGGGTCGCGTCGGCCCTTGCCCCCGATTTGCCTTGGTAAGGGCTCATGGTATAATCTTGACCGAATACAAACCGCCGCAGTGGTCACGCAGTCATTTTGGCGGGGAGTAGGCAACCATTAAAATATGAGCGAAACTCACCTACCATCACGTGTGGCGCGTCGTATCGATGATGCCCAGCCAGCGTCAAAGAGCAGGACCGCCGCTGAGCCTGGTGCCCCAAGCACTGGCCGGCGTGAGCCGTATTCCAGGCGTGCCACCCACACTTTTGTAGATTCGATCCCAACCAAATTTCCTGAACAGGTTCATCCGGCGGTGGCCCCCAGGCCGCTGGATCAGCATATCCCGATCGAGCGCTGGTTCGCCCGTTTTGCCGTGCAGCTGGGCGGAAAACTGGCGTGGCTGACAACCTGTGAACAGGGCCGATCGCTACTGTTCAGGTACACATCGCACTTCGTCATCCTTGCCGTGCTGCTCAGCGCGATCGGCTTGGTCGGCACAGCCAGGACAACAGCGGCGGCTGGTGTGGAACGCAAAACTTTGACAGCCGGGATTTCAGCACCGCCCCCCAGCACGCCCGACGATGAGCCTGTGCTCTATGGTCAGGGTGGTCCCATCGTCGTCGATCAAGTTGTCGTTGCCCCCCAAGCGAATCCGTATACCGCCATCCCCAGCCGCGAGCGGCGTGGCGTGATTACTTACACCGTTCAAGCAGGTGACACGCTATTCGGCATTGCGGCCCAGTTTGGGTTGAACCCCGAGAGCGTGCTGTGGGCCAACTACGACACCCTGGAAGACAATCCGCACCTGCTAAAACCGGGGATGGATTTGGCCATTCCTCCCGTCAACGGCATTGTTTATACCGTGGCTGAAGGCGACACCGTCGAAAGTATCGCCGAAACGTACAAAGTCACTCCCGACGCTATCTACACAGACGGCTATGAATGGAATCTGTTGAAATCGGGTGAGCAGCCCTTTGTCGGCGCGTCACTCATTATTCCTGATGGTAGCCGCGAGTTCAAAGCTTGGACGATCTCCGCAGCAGAAAATGCGGCCAGCAGCTATGACACCACAGGCGCGCCCGCAGCACGTGGCAACATTGGCGCTTGTGCGACTATCCCGGCTGGAACAGGGCTGCTTGGCACGGGAACTTTTGTCTGGCCAGCACCCAAACATTGGGTCGGCGGCAACAACTACGCCGCCTGGCATCCCGCCATCGACATTGCTGCCAGGTTGGGCGACCCGATTTATGCTTCGGACAATGGTGTTGTCATCTATGCCGGTTGGAATACTTGGGGCTACGGTAACCTGGTCGTGATTGACCATGGCAACGGTTGGCAAACCTGGTACGCGCACAACAGCGAATACTACGTGGACTGCGGCCAAAATGTTTACCAGGGCAGCGTCATCGCCGCCGCCGGTTCGACAGGACGCTCTACCGGCCCGCACCTGCACTTCGAGACACGCTTCCAAGGCACGATGCCGAATCCGTTCAACGTTCTGCCGCCCCCTTAGTAAGAAACAGACAGACAACAAAAAGGAACAATCCGTTGGGGTTGTTCCTTTTTGTTTTGGATCATCTGGTGTTAACGGAAGGCTGTTAGCACGCTTTACCTGCCGAACAAGTCATTCCCGCACGCCTTACCCGCTGCGAAGCAGCGGAGGCGCGCTGGGCGAGTGGGAATCTAGCGGTAAAGAGCTGGACACCGATGCAGACCTGTAACACTCTCCGCCGAGATTCCACACTCAGACGCCATGAATCCGCGTTCACCACAAACGCTGAAAACCGTAGAACTGGCATCCCTAGCCAGTTCCAATGAGGCAGGGGGAGGCCTCGTCTACGACATTTTCAGAATCAGGCCCCCGTGGGGACCAATAGTGCAAAAAATGGCCAGTCCCGTAGATTTACGGACTGGCCATAACATTGCCAACAACCAACGGCTACCGACCGACCACTAGCTCCCCATCCCTACTTCGCGTACTCGGTGGCCCGCGTTTCCCGGATGACCGTCACCTTGATCTGCCCCGGATATTGCATGGTGTCCTCAATCTGCTTGGCGATGGTCTTGCTCAATTGAATCGAGGCCAGATCGTCGATGGACTCCGGCTTCACCACCACACGAATCTCGCGTCCGGCCTGAATGGCGTAGGCTTCTTCCACGCCCGGCTGCGCTTTAGCGATATCCTCCAGATCATGAACCCGTTTCAAGAACGTTTCCACGTTCTCGCGGCGCGCGCCGGGCCGGGCCCCGGAAATGGCATCGGCTACTTCCACAATGATGGCTTCCAGGCTTTGCTGCTCCACCGCGTGGTGATGCGAGGCGATGGCATTCAACACCTTGGGGTTATTCACGCCAAAGCGCTTGATAAATTCCGCGCCCAGATCGGCGTGGGTGCCTTCAAATTCGTGATCGACGGCCTTGCCGATGTCGTGCAGCAGACCGGCCGTTTTGGCGGCTTTCACATCGGCCCCTAATTCTGCCGCCAAAATCGCCGCCAGCCGCGACGTTTCCACGGCATGATGGTTTTGATTCTGTCCATAGGATGTGCGGAAATGCAACCGGCCCAACAGTTTGAGAATCTCCGGATGCAGCCCTGGCACGCCCGCTTCGATCGCCGCGCGCTCACCTTCTTCTTTGATGACCCGCTCGACCTCGGCCTCGGCGTCCTCAACCAGCTTCTCAATTCGTGTGGGGTGAATGCGCCCATCCTGCACCATCTTGTTCAAAGCGATCCGCGCCACCTCGCGCCGCACGGCATCGAATGAAGACAGTGTCACGGCTTCCGGCGTATCGTCCACGACGATGTCCACGCCCGTGGCCCGTTCGATGGCGCGAATGTTGCGCCCGTTACGCCCGATGATACGGCCCTTCATCTCGTCGTTGGGCAGTGGCACCACCGACACCGAGACCTCCGCGGCCTGATCGGTCCCCACGCGCTGCACAGCCGTCGTCACGATTTCACGGGCGCGCTCCTCTGCGATCTCGCGCGTTTCGGCTTCCACCTGCCGGATCACTTTGGCCATGTCGGCCCGGGCGTCTGCCTCAACGAGCTGCAGCAATTCCTTTTTGGCCTCGGCCTGGCTGAGGGCCGCCACGCGTTCCAATTCGGTCACAATTTGAGCGTTTTTCTTTTCGAGATCGTTGGCCAGTTTGTCCAGCTGGCTCTGCCGCTGGTTGGATTTGCGCTCGCGTTGATCGACCCGTTCCAGCTTCTGATCTAAATCCTCCCGTTTGCGTGCCAGACGTTCTTCTTCACGCTGGCCCTCCACGCGGCGCTTGTTCGCCTCGGCCTCGGCCTGATCGCGAATCTTGATCGCTGCATCCTTGGCCGCCAACTCCATCTGCTTGACCTTCAGCTGCGCCTCTTCCAGAAGCCGCGTCTGCTCAACATCCACATCACGCTGCAACGCTTGGGCCTTAGAGCGCATCACAAAATACACCACGGCTGCGCCCAAGCCAAGGCCGATCACGAGAGCAATCAGCAAGAATACAATTGATCCATTATCCATAGTTATTCCTCTAATTCGTCAAAGTGAGTTAATGCTTCGTCCACGTGCACCGCCTGCCACGCTGCCTGCACGGCTTCGCGAACGGTCCCATAGTCAAAACCACGCCGCGCCAGATAGGCGCCTAACTTCTGGGCGAACTCCGGCCGCGGAAGGAGCCGATATCGATCGGCTTTGGCAAGAGCCGCTTGCAGGGCGGCCTGATCCTCGGCGTGTTCGCTTTCCTCCAACACCGCGTCGATCACTTCGCGCTCGACGCCTTTGCGCCGCAGTTCCTGCCGCAGGGCCACTTCTCCGCGCGGCTTGAACTGCGTCCGATTATCAATCCAATACCGCACAAAAGCTGCATCGTCGACCAGCGCCACCCCCCGCAATCTTTCCAAGACCCGATTGATGGTCTCGTCTCCATAGCCCGCCTTGAGCAGGTTCTGCCGCACTTCCCACTCACTGCGGGGCCGGTTGCTCAGGAACCGCAGGGCTTTCTCACGCGCTTTTTCGACATCATCCGCTGCCTGCAACCGCTCGACATCAGCGTCGGTCAACACCTGTCCACGTTTGAGTCGGACGGCCTCAATCGCAGCCAGCCCAAACGCGAACTTTCCGTCCAGGTAGACGTTGACGCGATCGGGGTTCTTCTTTTGCGCGACGAGTGCTGTAATCGTACCCGGCATGGTCGGCCACAAACAAAACGAGCTGTGACTGCTTCAGCCACAGCTCGCACGCGTTGACAACTGTCCGCGAATCGGTATGGTATTGTGTGACCAGATACGACCGGATAGGTCGCTAACAGGTATGCACGATGGACGGGTACTAGACCCGTGTCGATAAGGGCAGGGAAAGTTCGTCCAAGGTTCTACACAATTGACGGCCCTTTCACGTCACAATTCACCGACATACCTGTGCTTGGCAGCTCACGCGAAGTTCTGTCACCTGACAGAACTTCGTAAGAGAAACACCACTGGCCTATCCAAGAGCCATCCCAGAGGGATAGCTGGCCCTATCTGCTACCGATTGAAACTGCGGACCGCTGTACCGTTAGCGATACGGTGGCGGTCGTTTCACGCATCCCGCCGTAAAGAAGAATATCGACGGCGATGCTCCCGACAAAAATCGGGCGAATGAAACCAGTCCAGCTTATGTCGGCATTATACCATGAGCAAAAGCCAAATGCCAACCAGATCTATCTGAAGACTCAACGTCTGCCACCACTTGTTCGATCGACAACGTACGGCCAGCGTTTAGCGCAGCCTCAAACGCCGTTTCGCCGAGCTGCAGGCGCATCGCTGTGAGATAAGGCTCCATCAAAATGCTCACATCTGGTTCCAACGGCCGCCCCGCAATCTCAAAAAAAACCTGGGCCAGTCCTTGCAATTGAGCTGCACGGGCAGGCTGCCCCAACAATTCAACCGAGGCTGCCAGACCATTGAGATTTAGAGCCAGGCCATATTGGTCATTCAGTTCCTGTGCCACTCGCAAGCTATCCAGAAAGGCTCGCGCAGCGCGAACGCCAGCGCCCTGTGCCAGCGCCACATAGCCGATTTGATTTAGCGCGGAAGCCGTCCCCATTCGATCGTCAATGGTCTGCCGCAAAACAAGGCTTTCCGTGTGCAAAGCAAGTGCGCGAGCAAAATTGCCCTGGACGCGGGCCACTGTCCCCAGGTTGTTCAAACTGGACGCGATACCGGACTTGTCGCCCACTTCGCGAAACAGGCCGAGGCTTTGTTCGTAACAACTTTGCGCGCGTGCATCATCATTTTGATGACGTGCGATGTTCCCCAGGTTGAGCAGCGAGAGCGCGACACCATGCTGGTCGCCCAGCTTCTGCCGGATAACGAGGCTTTCCTCAAACCAAGCGCACGCCTGTGGATAGTGGCCCTGCTTGCGCGCGATAACGCCCAGATTGTTTAAGGCAGCCGCAATGCCCCACTCATCGTTTACTTCTCGCCCCAGCGCCAAGCTTTCTTCGTAGAATAACCCAGCTTGTTCCAAATTGCCCTGCATGGCCGCGACCAACCCCAAGGTGGTGAGCGAAGCAGCGCTGCCTGCCTTATCACCCAGTTCACGCTGGATGACCAACGCCTGGTGCGCGAGTGTGGTCGCACGCTCACACTCTTTCATGGCGACGGACAGCCGGCCTGCACCCGCGAGCACTTTGGCGCGTACCGAGGCAGGCACAGGCGCGCTACTCTGCCAAGCTCGTTCCAGCCAATAACTGCCTTCAGTTAAATGGTTGTGCAGCAACCAGAAGCGCGCTAGGGCCGCGCACAATTCAACGGCCCGCTCGAGCTGCTCGCTCTCAAAGGCCCAGTGTAGCGCTGCGCGCAAGTTATCGTGCTCCACTTCTAGGACGGTCAAGTATCGGGCCTGCTCCGGACCGATCAGGTGTCGATCGGCTTGTTGCGCCAGAGCGAGAAAGTGGGCCAGGTGGACAGCGTGCGCGCGTGGCTTCGCACCTGACTCCCGTAGTTTCTCGCCCGCATACTGGCGCAAAAGATCGTGCAGAGCGAAGCGTCCCGCCACGTCGCGGCGCACCAATGACTTGTCCATCAGCGTGGCCAGAGTCACCGCCGAGGCCCCGGCCACTTGCTCGGCGGCTTCGACCTGAAAGCCGCCGCAAAATACAGCTAACCGGCCGAATACCTGCTGCTCGTGTACATTCAGCAGGCGCCACGATTGCTCGAATGTCGCTCGCAGGCTGCGTTGCCGTAGGGGGACATCTTGATACGTAGTCACCAGCACATCGAGATTGTGGCGGATGGCTTGTGCGAGCGCCGCGCACGACAGCACACGCACCCGCGACGCGGCCAGTTCGATGGCCAGAGGCAGCCCATCCACTAGGCGGCAAATTTGTATGACCGAAGCCAGCTCATCTTCCAGCGAAAAAGCGAGGTTGACGCGCTTGGCGCGGCGCGCAAACAGCTGCACGGCGTCACAAGTCTCGGCGGATTCAGCTTCCAGCGGGAGTGTTAACCCGCCCACTTCAAACAACCATTCTTCAGACACTTGCAAGGCTTCACGTGAGGTGATGATCAAACGTACCTGAGGCGCAGCATGCAGAATATCGATCAGCCACGCGGCGCTCGCCACGTGTTGCTCGAAGTTATCCAGGATCAAGACTAGCTGTCGATTGCGCAAGTAGTGCAGCAATTGCCGCTGTGGATCACGCCGGATGGGAGCCACGCCTAAGGCGTTGAGCAGCGCGGTCGAGATAAACTCGCCTGACTCGACATTGGCCAACGAGACAAAGAAGATGCCATCATTCACCCAGGGAACGGCCTGGTTCAAACAGCGCCAGCCAAATTCCAAGGCCAAGCGACTCTTGCCTACACCACCCGGACCGATCAGAGTAATTAGGCGGCAATCATCGCCCGCCACCAACGCGGCCAGCCGTGTCAGTTCCGTCTCACGGCCGACAAAGGGCGTTGTCACGGCAGGCAAATTGTGCGGCGGTGCGGTGGACCTCGTTGGGTCCGGAGAGTCGGTCTGAATGATACCAGCACCTGCTCGGATCTGATCGCACAGCGCCTGAGTTTCTGGCGCGGGCATCACGCCTAATTCTTCCAACAAGATACGGCGGCAGGTCTCATACTGCCGCAGCGCTTCGTTGCGTTGGCCCGACTGTGCGAGCAGGGTGATAAGTTGGCGATGAGTCTCTTCGCGCCACGGATCGATTGTTAAGGCTCGCCGGGCAAGCGTAATACCTGGCTCATACTGGCCCGCCTCAAGATAGTGAGCCGTGAGCTGCTGCATGGTGTTCAAGGCTTGCAAACGCAAGCGTTCACGCTCTAACACGACCCACTCTTCAAACAGCGGCGCACCTTTGACGTGAAAGTCTTGCAGGAAATCGCCGCGATACAGCGCCAGCGCCTCCTTTAGCTCGTGCAGGCTACAGCGAATTAGCTCAGAGTGCAGCGCCGCCGCAAACAAGCGTGTGTCCAAGACATGTGGACGTTCCGGGTTGAAGGCGATGGTCTGTCGAGTCGCGATCAGATAGTCCGGGAGGCGCTGGCGTAGCGCATTGAGCGCCACGCGCAAGCTCAGCCGCGCTTTGTCCTCGGGCGAATCACTCCACAACAAACCGGTCAGGGCTTCGCGCGAACAGGCCCGTTGTGTTGAGGCAAGGTAGAACAACAAGGCCTGGGCCTTCGCGGACAGTGAAGGGCAGGTTTCACCCCAACGCATGAGTGGTGGACCGAGTAGTGACAGGCGAAGTATGGAGTCAGACATAGCTCTTTGAAATTAACGCTGATTTAACGATGTGTTGGCAAAATTATAGCATTCGAGCGAAGCGATCCTGGTGGCACCCTTTGAACAAGCGTTTTCGAAATGACGTCGCTTTTGTGTATATGCTACGCGGGTGGCAGGAACCCGGTCCGTCTGGTGTTCGGTTCTGGCGCTTCAGTTTGGAAGATCCTCATACGGGTACCCGGCGCGGCTTTCCAAACCTGGAGAGTCTCTGGGCGTTCTTTGCTGAACAGCTAGGCGGCGATGAGAAGCTAGACGAGGGAAGTCATTTCCTATCCTACTCTCCGTAGTCGTCGTGGCCAAGTGCCGTCGAGTAAATTCTACAGGATATGGGTGGGCTAAGGCACGCCCGCCGCGCCTCGTGATGACATCACGGTTCAGACGCAGGTGGGAACATGGAGAGGAGAGGTTATGAAAACACTCACAGCATAATGTCTTACAGTCTCTACAATTCGACCCGGCTGCCATAGCTTTTGTCCAAGGCCGGTCGAGTGAAACATAGCGACCCGCATGGAACGGCATAGGGAGGTGTTGTTCCGTACAAATCAAAAAAGAAAGAATCCCATGAAACACAAATTTAGTTACGTGGTAGTTGTTATCCTGCTCAGTCTCGTCCTCTTTTCGCCTACCCTGGCAAGTCCACCCGATCCCGGCAGTCTCAAATCGAGCGATGGCGGCCTGCGTCCTGCGGATGACATGTTCACATCTTTCTCCAATAGCTTCGTTCGGCTGGAAGTGGATGACGACGGCCAATTTGTCATCGGCACTACGGGAGGCGATCCGGCGATCTCCACAGACGATAACAAACGTCTGTTGTTTGGGTTTTCCCCTGATGGTCAGAGCTACATTGGGACCTCATTCACCTCAGTGCGAGTGAAAACGGGCGAAACAACGACGGACATTTCGCTGAGAAGCCTGACGCCGACACAAGGTCCGACCAATCAGGGCGATTCCATAGTTACAGTTTGGATGGTCACACCGCATATTCAGATCCAGGAAACGCTTACGCCGCTGACCAACCCCTATAGCGGACGCGCCGACACGATCAAAATCCAATACACGGCGACCAATTTGGACGGCGTCGTGCACAGTGTAGGAGTGCGCTGCATGCTGGATATCATGGTCGGCAACAATGACGCCGCGCCCTACTTCGTCCCCGGCGTGGGCAACTCAAACAAAGAACAAGAGTATACGGCGGCCAATATGCCGGCCTACTATTTTGCCTTCGAATCAAATTCCTTTGCAGCCGATTCTTTAAAGGGTCAGGGTATGTTGACCGGCTTTGGGATGACGCCGCCTGATCGTTTCGTAATTGCCAAATGGGGAAGCATCAGTGGCACCCGTTGGGACTACACGGTGCAGCCTGACCAGAACACGGGTGACAGCGCGACGGCGATGTATTGGAACCCGGTGACACTCGGCGCCAACCAGTCAGTCACATTTGTCACAGCTTACGGCCTATCAGGCAAGGGAGGCAGCTCAACCTGGATCACCGCTCCCACTCTCGTCAACTCTGAGACGACCAATATCGTTGCCACCGTCTGGGTCAACAATACCACGCTCACCTCGTTTACCAATGGAATCGCCACAATTAGTCTGCCTGCCGGTCTACAACTCCATAGCAGCGAAACACTCAGCAAGCCGCTGGGAGATGTGCCGGCTGGAACGGTCAGGCAGGCGAATTGGTCAGTGGACATCATCGGTGGCACAGGCACCTATGATTACTCCGTCGAGTCCACCTTCGTTTCCGGCTCCAATTCTTTGACAGCCCTGGCGCAGTTGGTGGTTGCCGAACTCAAGCTCGTCTATTTGCCGCTTATCAAAAAGTGAGGGGCGTGGCGGATAGTTCTGGTTACCGTTCACGAATAGATCAGCTGGCACATCCAGCCGACACCCTCACGTAACGCACGCAGCCGATGAGACTCATCGGCTGCACTATATCCAGCTTGTGATCGTTAACCCGGTTCGTTACTCTTCATCCTCCGATGTATCCGACTCCACTTCCGCCACCGTCCCGCTCTTACCCAGGCGCGTGATCTGCTGGGCCTCGGCAGCATGCTTGCGAATTTCCTTCTCGATCGCGTCGGAGATTTCAGGATGCTGCTTCAGGGATTCTTTGGCGTTCTCACGGCCCTGGCCGAGTTTGGTCTCGTGATAGGCGAAAAAGGCGCCGCGCTTGGTGACGATCTCCAGATCCGTACCAATGTCGAGGATATCCCCCACCTTGCTGATGCCTTCGTTGAACATGATATCGAACTCGGCCTCGCGGAACGGCGGGGCCACTTTGTTCTTGGTCACACGCACGCGCACCCGGTTGCCGCTGGCTTCGCCGCCGGCTTTAATCGTTTGGATGCGGCGCACATCCAGACGCACCGACGCATAGAATTTTAGGGCGTTGCCGCCGGTGGTGGTTTCGGGATTACCGAACATCACGCCGATTTTCATGCGCAGCTGATTGGTGAAGATCATGGAGGTATTGCTAGCCTTGATCGCGCCCGAGAGCTTCCGCAGGGCCTGAGACATCAAGCGAGCTTGTAGACCCATGTGGCTGTCGCCCATCTCACCCTCGATTTCGGCGCGCGGCACCAGCGCCGCGACCGAGTCCACCACGACGACGTCCATCGCGCCAGAGTGTACCAACATGTCGGCAATTTCGAGCGCCTGCTCGCCCGTGTCGGGCTGCGCGATATAGAGATTCTCCACGTTTACACCGCAACGTGCGGCATACGAGGGATCGAGCGCATGTTCCATGTCGATGTATGCACACGTGCCGCCGCGCTGTTGTGCTTCAGCCACGATATGTTGGCACAATGTCGTCTTGCCGGATGACTCCGGACCGTAGATTTCGGTGATACGGCCGCGTGGCACTCCGCCGATGCCCAGGGCCAGATCGAGTGCCAGTGAGCCGGTGGGAATGGATTCGATTTCAAGATGGGTCGCTTCGCCGAGGCGCATGATCGCGCCATCGCCAAATTTTTTGGTAATGGAGGCTAAAGTTGTCTCAAGGGCTTTGCTTTTTCCATCGGCAGGCATAAGAAGTCTCCTGAGTGTAAAGGTTAAGCGGAGTGTACAACATTCAGGCGGCGCTGACAAGGGTCAGCCCATCTGCTTCACTTCCTTCTCCTCACGTGGCTGCAGCGCGGCGGGCACACGCGGCAGTATGAAGTTGGCAAGTTGCGCTGGTAATGCTATGATGACTCCATGCAAGGCTCATTGAATCGTGCGCCCCTCAGCGTTGAATCCATCGACGTGCGGCCCGCGCTGCTATCTGACCGGGCAGCCATCTATCACCTTACGGAAAACCAGCATCGCGTGCACTTCAATCTCGACTGGTGGATCTTCGATCAATGGCTGCACGCCGATCGTCCGTCTGAGGCAATTTGGTTGGCATTTGATCAACAGCAGTTGCTTGGCCTGCTGGTCGCACCCGTCGAGCAGTCGCCAGTGGTGTGGTTGCGGTCGCTGGCGCTTGCTAACGGCTACCCAGCCGATCCAGTTTTTACAGCGCTGCTTAATCACGCCCGACCGGCCTGGCAGGCCCAGGGTATTGAGCAAGTGGCTGTGCTGGCTCATCCCGAATGGGTGAACGATCTCTCGCAGCGCCTGAACTTCACCCGCTACAACGAGATCGTGACGATGCGCAAAAGCGACCGGTCTATTCCAGATAGGCCGGCAGGATCGGCTGCGCACATTCGTCTGGCAAACGAAAAGGATACTCCGGCCATTGCCGACAACGATCGCGCCTCATTTGATACCGTCTGGTGGTACTCACCTGCTTCGCTGGCGCATATTATGAAGGCGGTGTCACACTTCGTCGTCGCCGAGATCGACGATCGGGTGGTGGGCCATGCTTTCAGCGATGTCTACGGCGGGCACGGCCATTTAATCCGCCTGGTCGTTCATCCGACTTATCAACGGCGCGGCATCGGAGCGCAGTTACTGACTGAGTCTCTGCGGTATCAAAGCCAAATGGGCGCCTATCCGTTCACGGTGAATACGCAGATTGATAACACCGTCTCACAAGTATTGTATCGCCGTTACGGATATCAGTTGAACGGCCGGCCGGTGAAGGTGATGCAGCTGCTGCTTCAGTAAGTTGAAGTTGTACCACTTAAACGATACGGGCGACCCTCATCAGGTCGCCCGTATCACTATTCATCAGGCGGGGTGAGTGTCGGAGTTCCTGTCGGGGTTTCTGTCGGTGTTCCGGTCGCCGTTGGTTCCACGGCAACGGTTGGCTCCGGCGTTGGGGTGTTCGTCGGCCAAGGTGTCTCAGTCGGCAACGGCAATGCTGTTTCCGTCGGAAAGGGTGTCTCGGTGGGCAGCGGCAACGATGTCTCAGTCATCTGCGGCGTTGGCGTGCCGAGCGGCGCAGAGTTCTGCACCCGCACGCGCACCTTGTATTCCGTGCGGCCGCCGCCTTGCTCATAAACTACCGCCGCTAACGTGTAGTCGCCATCTTCCAAGCCATTCGTATTCCACTCGCCCAACTGAC
>JAUQXC010000612.1 GCA_030834825.1 Thermoflexales bacterium | reverse complement strand
GTAGTACCACGCAATGCCCGAGAGCGTTTGACCCCACTGCACCAGGTGGCGATAGCGGCAGGCACCCGGCACTGGAGTTGGCGTGTTGGCCGGCGGTGGTGTCGGAGTCTGAATTCCGGGTGGAGTGGGCGTGATGTTCGGTGTGCCAGGATAACACACCGGTCCAGGCGGAATGTTGTACCACGGTACATTCGGGATCGCGATTACCTGGCCCAGGTAAAGATAGTACGGCCACGGAATGCGATTCGCTGAGGCAATCGCCCACGGTGATACCTTATAATAGCGGCCGATGCAATACAAGGTTTGTCCGGGTTGAACTGTCCAGTACGCAATGATGGTGTAGACGGGCGGTGGCAACGTCGGCGGCACAAGTGTAGGCGTCGCCGGTGGTACGACTGTGCTCGTCGCCGCCGGGACAGGTGTGTTGGTCGCGGCCGGTTCAGGTGTATTGGTTGCGGCCGGCTCGGGCGTATTGCTCGCAACCGGCGGCAGGGTGGGTGTATCAATGCCGCTTTGGAAGACGGTGGGGGACAAAGAACGTCCAGCCGAGACCGGCAACACGGCAATGATACTCAACACCAGCAAGATTCCAATCAGGATCACACGTGGAACGGTTTTCATAAGACTTCAACCTCCCTCAACAGATTCTCGTGGAGACGACCTGAACAGCAGTCGCCTCCACGAGTTACGACTGGCTAAGGAATGCACAACGTTGAGCCAGCGTAGATGAGATTCGGATTCGTGATGCCGGAATTCACATTCATGATCGCCTGAATCGTCGTGCCATAGTACCAGGCGATACCGGACAGCGTTTGCCCCCACAACACGGGATGATAGTAACGGCACACACCCGGCACCGGCGTTGGCGGAACCGGACCCGGCGTCGGAGTAGCCGGTGGTAGCGGCGGCCAGTCGGCGGGCGGCGTAAATTGCTGCGCACAAGTCTGCCCACCCGGAGGAATATTGTACCAAGGCTCCGCCGGGATCGTTAAAACCTGATTCGTATACACGTAATATGGCCACGGAATGCCATTGGCAGCAGCGATCGACCACGGTGAAACTTTATAAGCGCGGGCAATACAATAGATCCACTCACCCTGTTTCACCGTGTGTTGACCGAGCTGAGCCTGAGCATTGGATGTAGCCGACACCGGTAGCACAACCATGACACTCAATGCAAGAACGATAACGAGTACAATGATACGCGGGACAACCTTCATTCCATGCCTCCTAAATTGATTTTGCGCTGGACCGCGGTGTGTTCGGTTATGTTGCGCTACCGTGATTTTAGTACACAATGTCCATTATAGGCAAATCACGCCACAATGGCGATACCGACTGGGTTACAGTTAAGTTACTTCAAACCCCAAGCCAGGTTACGGTGTGAGAGTGAGGGTCCCTTCTGCATTCGCTTTGATGTCGGTGGCATGCCACCACATGGGCACATATTGGATATTCCGCCATTTATCGATGAAGTCATCGTAATGCGGCTGGGTAGGCAGGCCACTCTGCCCGGTCGTATGGATGAAGTGCGAAGCGTTCAGATCACCCAGATCGACGATCTGCCGCAAAGACGGCACTGACCGTTCTGAAAAGATCGCCGTCAGCTTACCGGGCGGATTGCTGTAGGCTCTACGGAAGCTGTCGCCCGTGCCGGTGTTGTTGACGGCCGCCGTGCCGCCATCCACTTCATATGGACCGCGATTGAAGATGAAGGCCAGAGGACTGGTGCCCAAGGCCCGGCTGGCAAAGATGGCCGTATGGAGTTTGCCCCATTGCCAATCGGCGGGATTAGCTCCTAATTCTCCGATCAATAGTTGCGCTCCATCGGCCAGTGATTTCTTCAAGATATCGTCGCGCGTCTCGCGCACATCCGGCGTCTGAAGGTCGTCCCACCACGGCGAGTCGGGCTGTGCCAATAATTGAATCACCGCTTGCCGATTGAGGGTGCCGCCGTCGGTATAATCGGGCGCCAGCGCCTCTAACTCATCGGCGAAGGTATTCATCAGCAGTTTCAACCAGAAGACTTGATAAGCGCTCGCCCCGCTACTGCTCCGTTGCTCCACGAAGTCCCACGCCTGAATCTGATCGAGCACTTGCTTGGCGTCACCCGCAACGACGAGGTTCTGCAAATACGGCACAATCTCTTGCGCAGACAGGTTCAGGTTGTCGCCTTGAATGGCCGCCATATCAGCGGCGCTGAGCTGCGGCTTCGCTTCGATCAGCTCGACAATGCGTTGTGCGCGATAACCGCGATCCCAGTCCATGCCCAGAAAGTATGGATACTCCGGCCCCACCACAGCGTTGTTGGCGGTGACGATATAGCCCTCTGCGGGATTGAACGAACGCGGCAGCCGATCGAAGGGAATGTAACTGATCCAATCGTATTCGCCCGTCCAACCTGGCACGGGGACTTGTCCAACACCCTTCGCACGGATGGGAATGCGCCCCGGGGTTTGATAGCCGATGTTGCCCTCGACATCCGCGTAGACGAAGTTCTGGCTGGGCGAACCGTATTTCTTCAAGGCTGCACGGAACTCATCCCAATTTTGCGCTTGAGCTATGCCGAGGAATGAGGCAAAAGTGCCTTCCGGTGCATTGATGGCCGTCCACGAAAAGGCCACGGCCAGATCGCCGCCGGCTTGCGCTGCCTCGGCATCCACATCGCTGATCAACGGACCGTGCACGGTCGATCGGACGCTGAGCGTGATCGTGGTGGTATTACTCTTTTCGTCATAGACCGATGTCTCGTTGAGCGAGGGCTTGTACTGGGCAGGCAGTTGACCCATAATGACCAGCGTCTCCGGCGTGAGGGTTAAATCGATCCGCCGGCCTTTGTATTCATATTGATCGCCCGTGATCTTTTCGAGGAAAAGATCTTGCACATCCGGTCCCACGTTGGTGACCCCCCAGGCAATGCGCGCATTGTGGCCGATGACCACACCCGGCATGCCCACAAACGAGGCGCCCGTTACGTCGTAGGGACATTCGACGCTGACCGGCTGACAGTGGAGGCTGTTGAAGTACCAGATCGACGGTAGCTGAATGCTGAGATGGGGGTCGTTGGCCAACAGCGGCTGGCCGGTAGTCGTGCGACTCCCGCTAATCACCCAGTTGTTCGATCCGACATCGCGGCCGCGCAGTCCGAAGGTGTCGTCCAATTTCCGCAGGCCCAGCACTGCCTCCCACGGCGCATCTTGGTAAGACACCCCGGTGGGCACAATCGCAGGCATTTGCTGATAATCGTAAGGTGGCACAAGATCGGCGTATAAAGCATTGGCCTGCTCAGCGCCAAATTGCTGAACGAGCCTGGCCCGATAGAGCTCAACCTCCCAGTTGCCGCCCAGACTCCACGCCATGGCCTTGGCCCATTGCAGCGTATCGACGGGCTGCCACGGGTCCGGTTTGAAGTTGGCCCCCTTACCGCTGAACAAGCCCACGATCGCAAACTCGATAGGCAGGCTATTGAGATGCGTGTCGACGAAGGCATTCACGCCGTCAGCATAAGCTTGCAAGCTGGCTTTCTCGTCAGCCGTCAACGCTTCATAATCGACCTGGGCGGCGCGCCGCCAACCCAGCGTGCGCACAAGTTTGTCCTGTTCCAGGCTGGCGGTCGTAGCGCTGAGCTCCGAGGAACGGCCCGCCGTGGCGAGGCTTTGCGACGCCATCTGCCACAGGCGATCTTGCGCCTGGACGTACCCCTGCGCCATAAACAGATCGTGCGTATTGGTGGCGTAGATGTGCGGAATGCCGTTCTTATCGCGGATGACGGTGACATGGGCCTGGAGGCCGGGGAGCTGCACGGTCCCATCGGTTCGAGGGAAAGCGCGGCGCACCAGATACAAATAGCCTGTGCCGAAGACGACAGCCGCGATCACGACGACGATCAACAGAAACAGCAGCAGGCCCTTAATGAGGCGCATCTTCTTCTCCCTGAAAGTTGACTGCCGAAGTTTTATCACACTCGACACAGGCTGTCAAAGATGCGTGGCCTGTTTGAGGGGCGCGGTGCGGTATAATGCGTGACACGCGCTGCGATGCGCTTGACTCACTACTCGACACTCATTATTAATTTCCCATGCCCAACAGATCCGCGCCTGCTCTTGATCACGTCTCGCCTATCACCCAGCACCTATTTCGCCTCGCGCCCTACGCGTTGATCTGCCTGGCCCTCCTGGTGCGCTTGCACGGCCTTACCTTCCAAAGCCTGTGGCGCGACGAAGTCGATGCGATCTGTTTCGCGCAAGCGCCGCTGTTGCCGGACCTGCCGCAAACGGCGCTCTCGTTCACGCCCACCTGCCCACCCAGCATTCCCGATCTATTGGCGGCCTTCACGCAGCCCGGGTTTAACGGTCCGTTGTATTTTCTGATCCTACGCGGCGCAATCGGGTTGTTCGGGTACAGCGAGTTCGCGCTGCGCTTCTTCTCGTTGCTGTGCGGCGTGATGAGCGTGGCGCTGATCATCACGTTGGGGACGCGCTTATTCAAGCGGGCTGTCGGCTTGATCGCCGGGACGCTGTTGACGCTCTCGGCTTATCAAGTCTGGTACAGCCAGGAAACCAAGATGTATGCGCTCCTCACGCTGTTGACGCTGGCTTCCATTTATTTCCTGCGGCGCGCGGTGGAGGAAGGCCGCCTGCGTTTTTGGATGGGCGTGGTGGTGTGCACGTCGCTGGCGATGGGGTCGCACATTCTGGCCGCACTGTTGATCCCGGTGCAGGTAGTCCTGTTTCTGCTGTGGTGGCCGCATAGCCGACAGCACCTTATTGCCGGGGCCATTTCGTTGGCGTGTGTTACGCTGCCGTATCTGCCGGTGGGGGTCGATCGTTTGAAGTGGGCGTTCGAGCCGGCGGCGACAGGCTTTGCGCCGTACACGCTGGGTGACATGCTCAGCGTACTGGGTCAGGCTTACACTCGCGGCTTCTTCAGCAGTTTCGATGGGCAGATTGTGGCACTGGCGACTGGACTGGCTACGGCTTTAGCCATCTTCGGCTTGTTGTCGATCGATCTGCCCGCGCGGCCCGCCTCAAGGCTCGATCGGCTGCTCACGCGGCTGAGCGTGTTCGCCTGGGCGTTGATCCCCACGCTGGCGATTGCTCTCGTCTCGATCAATCGGCCGCTCTTCACCGATCGCTACTTGATCTGGATTCAACCGGCGTTTTATCTGGCGGTGGCGTTGGGCGTGTACGCCTTGTGGGCCTGGATCAAACCGTTGGGCGCACTCGCCTGGATGGCGTTGCTCATCGTCAACACCGACGGGCTGCTGATGCAAGCGACCACGCCCTTCAAATCCGATTTCCGATCCGCTGCCCGCGCGATCGAGCGGGCGATCCAGCCCGACGATCTACTCGTGTTCCAGATCCCGCACGTGCGCCACACCTTCGATTACTACTTCCGTCAGCCCTATCAAGCGACGGGCGGACCTTATACCAACTATCCCGGCGACTTCAACGGCTATCAAAGCCATGACGACGCCGTGCTGGAAGAAATCCAACCGATGTTCGCCGGTCAACACACGGTGTGGCTCGTCTCCTCTGAAGCGGCGATGTGGGACGCGCGCAACCTGCTGCAGCGCTGGCTGGAAACAAACGGCGAGGTGACTTTCCGCGCCGAGTATCCACAGGTGCAAGTGACGCGGTACGAATTGAGTGGAAAGTGATCAGTGGTCAGTGATCAGCATCACCCATCCATTGGGAACTGCTTTAATACAACGGTGGGATTGGCGAAGTATTGAGGTTTGCGAACTCACTGTGGGCATAGTAAGGCGAAGCAATGCCTTTTGCAAAGGCCGCCTGGGCCGCTGGCGACGATTCGATGACCCAATCCATTTCGTCGGTATTCCAGTTAAACCATACCACGGCCTTCACCTGGGGAAAATTCTTCGGGAGTTGTTCGACCAACGCGTCTGTAATCCATTCAGCCTTCGATCCGCCCGTCTCGGTGGACGATATCTCGGCGATCATCAGCGGTTTGTTGGGACTGAGCTCAATCAATCGCGCGTAGGTTGCCCCGAATACCTCCTGGAAGCTTTGCCAACCAATGGGTTGTCCCTGCTCTGATCCCCAGTTATAGCCATCCATGCCGATCCAATCTACGTAAGCATCGCCGGGATAAAGACCCTCCAGCGGAATAGCCTCCGCGTGCTCCACGTTGGGACACCAGACCCAGGTCACGTTACTCGCGCCGACCTCGGTAAAAATATCGTGAACGTGCCGCCACGCCTGCACAAATTCGCCGGCATGATTGCCATTGCGCCCCTCACTCCAGGGAAACCAATCCCCGTTCATCTCCCAATTGAATCTCAGAAAAAAAGGATGGCCCCAATTCCTGGCCTCCATCGCCCATTGGCGAATATGCTCATCGTGATCACCCCGGATGATTTTGCGCAAGGTGAAAGCGGGTTGCGCATGGTGCGGCTCGGCCTTGAAATCCCAGGAGGCCCAATCGACCAGCGGGATAAGGCCCCGCTGTCTCACCGCCTCGTATTGCGCAACTTGATCTTGAAACGTTTGATAGCGGCACCGGGGATTGCACGTCCACCAGGGCTGCCCCCAGTGCAGAATGGACAGCTTCTTCCCGGCGTGGCTCTCGAACAGATCGATCGCTTGCGCCTCCCAGGGAGCGTCCTCCAGGCCGTAGGCCACGCCGCTGACCCAGGCGCCCCAATAGATCGCTTTTCTGCGGAACGCATCGCAGCCCGCCAGCAGCAGTTGTGCGGCGAGCAGCCACAAAAGGGCGCGCCTCAGGCGCATGGCTCACCAGGGTTCAATTGAGGAGGATTCGTTTCGACCATTTCTGGGCCGGGACAGGGACCGCGCTTGAGCGAGGACATTTTTTCTCCAGGTAAATAGTCCCACGCGCCGCCGTTTTGCGCTACTTCTATGAAGTGGTCAGTGGTCAGCGATCAGCAGTCAGCGATCACCAGTCAGCGGTCAGCGGTCAGCGGCAAAGCGAACGGGCTTGGTTGTCTTTGAGGGGTGTTATCGCTCACGGCCACCTCGCACGTCATGCCTGAGTGCCTGCATCGGGCATCCAGAGTGCTGACGGATAAGTGGGGCTTGCGTTTGTACAGCAAGATACGGCGAGGAATCAACGAGTGGCATGCGAACATCATCCGTGATTCGTTGACGAAGTACACCCCCGAAAAGATGGGGACTTCGTGCAACGCGCGTATTCGATGTCTACATAGCAGTGCACAGCCTCCCTGTGGGACTGCGCACGCCGAAGGCGCGTGTCCGTTGACACCAGCATCAACGTCCCGCCTCGAGGTGAGCGCGGGACGTTTTGTATAGCGATGATGCTAGAGAGTCGTCAATCACCACAGCAGATGATATCGAATGTGGATCGCGCGGGGTGACGCGCAGCGCGCCGTCGCGCATACCGTATTCCAGTATCTTTGCAGTTCAGCCATTCTATGGTAGCATGAATTTCAGTAACGGGGAGGGAGGTGCAGGCATGTTACGCGTTAAGGGCATTTATGATGGACAGAAAGTGGTGCTGACCGAACCGATCTCGTTGCCACCTAATACTGCCGTTGAAGTGCTCATCGCCGAGCCGGAAAACGAGCGCGAGCAACTCTATCATCAACAGTTGGTCAAACTCGGCTTGCTGAAGGAGCGGCCAGCGGTCACTTACGAGGCAACGCCCTACACGCCGCTTCAGGTGAGCGGGGGACCGCTCTCACGGACCATCATCGAGGATCGGAGTTGATGGCGCACTATTACTTCGACAGCAGTGCGTTAGTCAAACGCTATGTGGTCGAGACCGGCACCGGCTGGGTCACCGCCCTATGCACCCCGGAAGCCGGACATGCGATCAACCTGGTCCGCATCACAGGAGCAGAGATGATCGCGGCGTTTTTTCGACGCGTACAAGCCGGTTCATTGACACCCACCGAGGCGCAATCTGCCGCCGCACACTTTCGGCGTGAACTCCGTGGCCGCTATGATATTATTGAGGTCACCGAGGCGGTTGTAGACACGGCCATGCGACTAGCCGAAATCCATGCCTTGCGTAGTTATGATGCGGTGCAGTTGGCCGCGGCATTGGAATTACAGTCGGTACGCGCCTCTTTCAATCTGCCCGCCCTCATCTTTGTGAGCGCTGATCAGCGGCTCAACGCCGTTGCAGCGACAGAGGGGCCGCCTGTCGAAAATCCCAACAATTACCCGTAAGCGGAGCTCCCCAGCATGACACCGCGTAAAAGCAAGGGAGCCAACCGCACCGTCCCGCCTCAAGATGAGTGCGGGACGTTTGGGATAGCGATGATGCTAGAGCGTCGTCAATCACCACACCAGACGACACCAAATTTGGAAAGCAGCGAAGGGCGCGGTTGAATTCGTTCCATTCTCCATTCGCTGTCGTCTCCAAGAAACACCACACCCCTGTTGGAAGTCGGCAGGGGTGTGGTGTGTTCAGCAACGGCTGCTACGTCTGCAGCAGCACCACAAACCCCGGGAACGGATCACGTGTGGTGAAGCGGCCCGTAGCGGGATCACATCAGAAAATCCACCGGCGCAGATCACTGACATGATTCTGTCGGTTCATAGCCCATTAGTTATACGAGGATATCCCACCTCGAAACGTTCACCATTGATGACCACACTTTTGGCTTCTATAAAGAGGGCAGAAGACCAGAGTTCCAGTACAAAATTTGCAGATGAGCGGTACTGGGGCATCATCTTCTTTGTCAAGTGTTGATACGCAATTTGATTGATACCCTCTGCTTGGTAGTAAAATTCACTTATCTCAGCATAGTCCCATGGTGGCTCATCAAAGCGCGCATCACCTTCGCCACTTACGAAGTAAAGTGATGAAACTCCTTCGAATATCACCTGATAGTGTTTGTCATTCTTTGCTTTCACGATAATATCCATGGATATAGAGTGTGCGCAAAGATCGACAGCGAGTCGTTCTAGAGTACTAGCCCAGAGCTGATTCAGTTGAGATTGTAACAGATTGATATCCATTGATCTCCCTTACTTTATTAGGAGGATAAGTTGTCTGATAGTTTCGAACGCAGATTGTAGATCGCTAAGATCAATTGGATGATGCGTCAATAGGGGATCATTAGAGAACTGACCTGCAGCTGTTATTGCAGCCTTACCAGCAACAGCAATCCTGAAATATGCGTCGCTGCGTATGCCGCCACTTTCCATTATCCGAATAATGATATCTCTGCCACCTTGGGCGGCTTGAGGAAGCGTTATTCTCCAACCATCACCTTGAGCCGCTCT
>JAUQXC010000611.1 GCA_030834825.1 Thermoflexales bacterium | reverse complement strand
TCACGATGTTCTCAATATTGCTGGAAGCACCACACCCAGACCCCAGCGGATTGTCAGGGCGATAATTCTCTGACGCCCCAACGGAGATAAGATTCTTGGCTTCCTTGGGTTCGGTGATGGTGGACGCACCGGAGCCGGAATTGCCGGCCGAGAAGACCATGATAATGGGCTCCGCGACTGAAGTCGTATCAAAGTTGGCATCCCGTACCATCAAATCGTGCGTGCGGGCCGCCGCCGAATACCCTTGTGCGCCGGAAACGCCGGTGTACCAACTATTGTTGGAACCCACCGCGCCATTGAGCACTGTGTCTTTGCTCAGACGCTGCCAGCCGCCGGTCGGCGGCCAGGCTGAACCCAGAAGCGCATTTTGAACCACCAACTGGGTATTGGGTGCCATGCCTAAACCATACAGGAACCCATTCGTGTCGGTGATGCCCAAGGCGCCATTCCCGGCGATGATGCCAGCCGTATGAGTGCCATGACCATCGGTATCCGTCGTCGTGGAACCACCGGTGTAATCGACAAAAGCCGCAATGCGTCCCCGGATGTCGAGATGGGCCGTGGCGCTAGTGTTGGTATCCAAACCGGTATCGACATCGGCGAAGACCACCCCGGTGCCGTCCACCCCGTGCGGGATCAACCAATTACGATAGCCCACAAACGGCAGGGTGCCGGTATAGTTGCCCACAGAGATCTGATCGCCGCTCTCATCATCTAGGCCGGGGTTAGGCGAAGCGTAATCCATGGCCCACACGGTGGATAGCCGGGCGGCCTCGGCCAACCGATCGGCCTCCAGCGCGACGATGGCCGTGTAGAACGCCTTGTCGGGCTGGGCAGGGAACGCCTGAATCACCTCACCGCCCATGCCGGTGAAGGCGTCCAGCGTGCGCTCGATATTGCCATCGTTGTAGAAGGTGATGGCGACGTTCTCGATGCGACCCTTGAGCGAGTTGAGATTGGGGTTGAACTTGTAAGCGGGTTGGAACACGCCGCTCCAACGGACATAGTTCTTGCCGTCCAATCGTTCGAGTTGGGCACCAGTGCCCCAGGCCAGATAGGCATTGTGAGCATAGTATTGCAACAACTTGATGCCTGACTGGCTCGCATCTGCCAACCAATGGTCGGTAATGGGGCCGATGAACTGGATCAAATACAGACCCGGTTCGGTGGCGCTGGACTCCTGCTGCAAGTGAGCGGGCAGAATCGGTTCGCCGTCCAGTGGATCAAACTTGAAGTTGTAGGACCCGATGGTGGTTTCGCCGCGTTGATAAGACAGGCCGCTGGTCTCCAGGCGGGATAACTGTGTGGCGGGGATTTCCAGCCAGACGAAACTGCCATAGTCCACCAGATAGTACGGTGACAAAGCGGGCGCAGCGCGATAATCTTCCGCGCTGAGCTGGATGGCGATGGTCGGTCCCCGAACGTCGCCCGAGGCGTCTTGGGGTACACGATAATGATTAGGCGCTGACCACGCAGCGAGTGGCGACCCAGTCATGAGAACCAGGGCGATCACTACTCCCAGATTGAGTAGCTGGCGTGTGTACTTTCTCATTCGAATTTGGCTCCTGATTAGTTTGTGTAGGGATGATCTGAAGCAATAAAGCATTCCAGAGGTGCAGAGGAAACCGCTCGCACGTTATCGTATAAACTACCTCCTCAATAAAACTGATGGTCAGTCGCTAGTAGAGAAAATCTTGCAACGACCAATCATGAACAATTTAGCTGGGGCTAAACCTGGCGGCATTCCCAATCATCAAAGTTCCCAGGGGCGTTCAAGGAGAGTGTATGGTTGCGCACAGATAAGCATCTTACTCAATTTGTCGGAAATTGTCCAATTCTTCACGAGATTTCTCGGGTAAAAAGAACTGGTTGAGATCCCAAGATCTCAACCAGTTCTGACTAAAACGGCCAGGCGTACTGTAGTTACGATTCGCTGCGTGGCACCTGATAATTCGGCGCTTCCTTGGTGATCACGACATCGTGCGGATGGCTTTCGATGTAACCTGCATTGGTGATGCGCATCAGGCGCGCCTTCGAACGCAGATCTTCCAGCGAGGCCGCTCCGGCATAGCCCATGCCCGATCGTAACCCACCGACGAGTTGATACACAAAATCGCGCAGCACACCGCGATAGGGCACGCGCCCTTCAATGCCCTCCGGCACGAGCTTGCCGCTGCCCTGTCCGCTGGCGTAGCGATCGCGCCCGTAGCCCTGCATTGCCCCCAGGCTGCCCATGCCGCGATAATCCTTGAAGCGGCGGCCTTCCGATAGAACCACATCGCCCGGCGATTCTTCCAACCCGGCCAGCAAACTGCCTAACATGACGGTATCGGCTCCCGCGACGATAGCCTTCACGATATCGCCGCTATATTTGATGCCACCGTCGGCGATGGCGGGAATGCCATGTCGGCGTGTGACGCGGGTGCATTCAAAGATGGCCGTCATCTGTGGCATGCCCGCGCCCGAGATGACGCGCGTGGTGCAGATCGAGCCTGCGCCCACGCCGATCTTGATCGCGTCGGCTCCGGCGGCGATCAAGGCTTCCGCGCCTGCGGCGGTCACGACATTGCCTGCTACGATCGGGAGATCGCGCCAACCCGATCGGATGCATTGAATGGCCTTGATCACGCCCTGCGAATGACCGTGCGCCGTGTCAATTGTCACGACGTCGACGCCTTCCTCAACTAACAAAGCGACCCGCTCTTCCAGGTCCTGGCCTACCCCGACCGCCGCGCCGACGAGCAGCCGTCCGCGTGAATCCGTGGCCGCATGGGGATAATCGCGCTTCTTTTGAATGTCCTTGACGGTGATGAGACCCTTGAGATGCCCCGCCTCATCCACCAGCGGCAGTTTCTCGATGCGATGTTGATGCAAAATCTTCTTCGCTTCGTCCAGGGTCGTGCCGACGGGTGCCGTGATGAGGGTTTCGCTGGTCATGAACTCACTGACGGGTTTCTTGAAATCTTCGGGTTCGGCAAAGCGCGTATCGCGGTTGCTGAGCACCCCGACGAGCTTGTGTTGCTCGTCGACAATGGGCACCCCGCTGATGTGGAACCGGCCCATCAAGTCTTCTGCATCTTGCAGCGTGGCTGTCGGCGGCAGCGTCACCGGATCGACGATCATGCCCGATTCTGAGCGCTTGACCTTCTCGACCTCGGCGGCTTGCAGGGCCGGCGGCATATTGCGATGAATGATACCGAGGCCGCCTTCGCGCGCCAGGGCAATGGCCAACCGCGCCTCAGTCACGGTGTCCATTGCCGCCGAGATGATGGGCACGTTGAGCCAGATGTCACGCGCCAAGCGCGCTTTCACATCCGTTTGATCCGGCAGCACCGCGGTGTAACCGGGAACGATGAGCAGATCATCAAAAGTCAACGCTTCAAATTTGTCGAAGAGTTCTTCGTTCATAGATCCTCCATTAACATCTACAAATGACGATCGTAACGTCTGTCTAGAATGTCGCGAAAGTCTTAGCATTACTCTACATGCAGACGGTTCTCGAATTGAGTCGGTACTGTGCCACACTTAAATTCCCAGTTGGCGCGGTTTTTGTACAACGATGCATTCCAGCCACCGTCATGATCCTTCAAAATCTGGACGGACCCCAGCTCAACGAAACTTTCGCTTTCTAACACTACGCACCAGAACTCGTCGAAGCCTTTAACATCGACTTGCTGCGCATAAACGATGGGGCGTTCACCAAAGATAACGCCCAGTGCTGTTTGCGCTGATTTAGGCGGAATTGGTGTGCAGCTACTGAGTAATACCATCAGCAGCACAGCTGCTATCAGCGTCTTCATTTTTCCAGATTTCCTTGGCGTGCTTAATGTCTGAAATGCCTCACGCCCGTCGTCACCATGGCGATGTTGTTCGCATCGGCAACGGCGATTGAATCGGCATCGCGCACCGATCCGCCGGGGTGGGCAATCGCCGTGATGCCGGCCTGCGCCGCGACTTCAACCGAATCGGGGAACGGGAAGAATGCATCGGAGGCCATGACCGCGCCTTTCGATTTTTCGCCTGCGCGCTCTTTGGCGATGCGCACGCAGTCCACACGATTGGGCTGCCCACCACCGATGCCCACCGTCGCTTCGCCCTGCGCAAAAACGATCGAGTTCGATTTGACGTGCTGGCACGCTTTCCACGCGAATTTCAACGCGACCCATTCAGCGTCGGTGGGTTGCCGTTTGCTGACGACTTTCCACTCCCCTCCGACGGGATCGCCCAGGTCGATGTCTTGCTTCAGCAGACCGCGATTGATGGCGCGGAGTTCATAAGCGGGATCGATCTTGAGATCAGGCATTTCCACCAGGCGGCAGTTCTTGCGTTTGGCCAGAATTGTCTTGGCCTCTTCGGTGAACGCGGGCGCGGCGATACACTCCACGAAGAGTTCGCCCAGCGCTGCGGCGGTGTCACCATCGAACGGTTGATTGCTGGCGATGACGCCGCCAAAGGCCGAGATCGGATCGGAGGCGAGGGCGGCCTTAAAGGCGTCCACCAACCGATCGGCGGCAGCGATGCCGCAGGGCGACAGATGCTTCACGATGACGATCGCGGGTCGATCGAAACTCACCACGCCCTTCCACGCCGCATCCAGATCGAGCAGGTTGTTGTAAGAGAGTTCTTTGCCCTGCAGGACCTTGCCCCCCAGAGGCCCGCCAGTGGGATCATATGAATATAGCGTGGCGGACTGATGTGGATTCTCACCGTAGCGCAGGCTCTGCACGGGATAGGCCGTGAGGTGCAGGGCGTTGCTGCCGCTGAGGTAACTGAAGATGGCGGAATCGTAATGGGCCGTTGAGGCAAAGCCTTTGACTGCCAGGCGTTGACGAGTTTCGCCGGTCACGCCGCCCGCGCGGAGTTCGCCGAGCACAGCGGCATAATCGGCTGGATCACACACCAACGTCACGCGTTGATGGTTCTTGGCGGCTGCGCGTATCAATGTGACGCCGCCGATGTCGATGTTTTCGATCACTTCGTCGAAGGTGACGCTGGGCTTGGCGATGGTGGCCTCGAACGGGTAGAGATTCACCGCGACGAGATCGAGGTAGTCCCAACCGAGTTTCAATAATTCGTTGTGATCGGCTTCGGTCGAGCGGGCCAGCAGACCGCCGTGCACCGCGGGATGCAGGGTTTTGACGCGACCGCCCAGAATCTCAGGCGAGCCGGTATAG
>JAUQXC010000610.1 GCA_030834825.1 Thermoflexales bacterium | reverse complement strand
GGGACAAACGGCCATCCAGCAGCTGAGTGAAGGGCAGACCGCTCGCTGGCGCGGACGCAATGTGGGGATTGTCTTTCAATTCTTTCAACTGCTGCCCACCTTAACGATCGTGGAAAACATTGTGTTGGCGATGGATTTCTGCAAAACCATCCCGCTCCGCCAGCGTAAACCGCGAGCATTGGGACTGCTCGATCAGGTCGGGATTGTGGAGCAAGCGTATAAACTTCCGGCCATGCTGTCCGGTGGCGAACAACAGCGCGCCGCCATTGCCCGCGCACTGGCGAATGATCCGCCGATCATCGTGGCCGATGAGCCGACCGGCAATCTGGACTCAGAGACAGCCGCCGCTGTTTTTCGACTGCTGCAAGCCCAGGCCGTAGCGGGGAAAACCGTCGTCGTGGTCACACACGATCGGGATTTGGCCGCGCAAGTCGATCGGACGATCGCCCTGGCCGATGGCCGCATCGTGCAGGAGCGCGCGCAATCATGATCATCAATGCCTCATGGCGTAAAGCCTTTCGTGATTTGTGGGAAAACAAAGCGCGCGCTTTGCTCGTGATTGTGGCGTTGATCGTTGGCGTGGTTAGTGTCGGCACGACCGCCGTCGCCTACTCGATTCTGCCGCGGGAAATGGACAAAAATTATCTTTTCACCGATCCTGCTTCGGCCACCTTGTGGGTCGAGCCTTTAGATCAGGAACTGGTGAAAACGGTGGCTGCCATGCCTCAAATCGCCAGGACCGAAGCAAGTTCCTATATTGTTGGACGCTTCCAAATCACTCCCGGCGAGTGGCGCGAACTGTGGTTGTATGTCATCTCTGATTTCAACCACATCCAGGTGGACAAGTTTACGCCGGAACAAGGTGCGTGGCCACCGGCCATCGGTGAAATCTTACTGGAACGGACGGCCGTCCAGGTTGCTCAGGCGAAACTGGGGGACAACGTCATCGTCAAGATTCCCAATCAGAAAGAGCAGACCTTGTCCTTTACGGGCACGGTGCATACGCCAGGTCTGCCGCCGGCCTGGGTGGAAAGTCGCGTCTACGGATATATTACGCCGGAGACGTTAGCGCTGTTTGGCGACGATGCGACCTTGCAGCAATTGAGGATCCTCGTGGCCGAAAATCAATTCGATAAAACGGCCATCACTCAAACGACGAATGAACTCAAAGACTGGCTGACAAAAAACGGCCATACCGTCTCTCGGATCGATATTCCCGAACCCGGCAAGCATCCTCACGCCGATCTGATGGCAGCCTTTATCACGATGATCGGGGCTATGGGCTTCTTTGCCCTGATCATGAGCGGTGTTTTGGTGACCGTCATGATCACGGCCATGTTGGGCCAGCAAATTCGCCAGATCGGCGTGATGAAGGCGCTGGGCGGTGACGCCGGACAAATTGCCGGGATCTATGTGGTCATGGTATTGGTGCTAGGGTTGGTGGCGCTGGTCATCGGCTTGCCGATCAGCCTGGCGTTGGGACGCGCCCTATCCAACTATCAAGCGGTGCAAATGCTCAACTTTGAGATCTTTGATGAGCGGGTTGACCTGTGGGCCTATGGCCTGATCGTTGTGATGGGGCTGCTCGTTCCGTTGCTGGCCGCCGCCATTCCGATCCGCAAAGGGAGCCGGATAACGGTGCTGGCCGCGTTGAGTGATTACGGGATTGGGTCAGGGAATTTTGGCGTCAGCCGGATCGACGTTTGGCTCGGCAATCTACAGGGAGGTGCGCGGACGATGCTCCTGTCGCTGCGGAATGCGTTTCGCCGCCGCAGCCGCTTGATGCTGACACTGTTGACCTTGAGCGTGGCCGGCGCCAATTTCATGACCGCCATGAATGTGTCAGCTTCAATCGATCAGTCAATCGCAGATAAATTCGACGCCACACCTTATGATATCGAAATTGCTTTCAGCCAAGCCTACCCGCCGGGCGAAATTGAACGAACCATCAGCCAAGTAGACGGGGTGGAGCGTGTGGAAACCTGGGGAGGCGCTCGGTCGTTCGTCGTGCTGCCGGACGGCTCGCTAGGGAAGCCATTGCGCCTGACGGCTCCGCTCGTTGATACAAAACTTTCGCCGAAACCGCCTATCCTCAAAGGGCGTTGGTTGCAGCCTGGTGATCAAAATGCGATTGTGGCGAGTGATGCCTTGTTGGAGTTACTCGGTATCAAGGCTGAAATCGGTGAAGAAATCTTGCTGGACATCAAGGGCCACAAGACGACCTGGCAGTTGGTCGGCATCTCGCGGGAGTTCATGGCTTCAACCGCGTATGTTCCTATCGATTATTTCACGCAAACAACGAAATATGACACGAGCACCATCGTGAAAACGACCAATCCGGCCTTAACCAACCAGGTAACCAAGGATCTGGAAATTCAACTCGACCGTTCCGGATTTGATGTGTACACGCTGTGGAAAACAGAGGATACCCGTATGGTCATGGAAGAGCATATGGTCCTGATGACGGGTATCTTGCTGATTATGGCCGCCTTGTTTGCCATCATCGGCGGGTTGGGCCTGGCTTCGACGATGAGCCTGAATGTTCTCGATCGCACCCGGGAACTGGGCGTGATGCGCGCGATTGGCGCGACCACTCAAGATGTTCTGAAAATCATCATCGTGGAAGGGGCATTCATCGGCGCATTGAGCTGGGTGTTGGCCGTCATCCTATCCATTCCGTACAGCGGCTTGATGGGTCAGATGTTCGCGGTTTTGCTGAAGAATCCCATGAACCTCACCACTTCAGTGCAAGGCTGGGCCATGTGGTTCTTCATCATCGTGGCGATTGGAGCGGTGGCCAGCGCCTTTCCGGCCTGGAACGCGGCCCGACGGCCAGTGAATGAAGTGTTAGCCTACGAATAGATCCTCTTCGTGTTGATGTAATAGTAATCTTTGTGGGGCAACACTGGGCGGCCGATAGGTCGCCCAGCTCCGC
>JAUQXC010000609.1 GCA_030834825.1 Thermoflexales bacterium | reverse complement strand
ATAACCCGACGTAATAGACTTGTGGCACGCCGGGCGCAAAGAACTGAATGGCGCGGGCCGTCAAATAGGCATCGTCATGGCGCGCCAGCGCGTCATAGTAAGTGCAATTGATCTGATGGGCATCGAAGTCAGCGCGGCGCTTGTGATCTTCGGACAGGATCAGGTTCAGGTTGGCACCACGCTGCAGACAGGTCTGCACCATGTCCTGGCTTTGATCAATCTCCAGAATATCGTCCAGATCAGGTTGGACGGGAATGCCATCGTGACAATCGAGCATGGTGAACTGTCGGCGTGGGCAGACCTTCAGATACTCGCGCAGCCGGTGGCTGGAACGGCTGAATAGGGTGTACAGAATCAGGCCCGGTAAAACAAAGTCATAGACCCAGTAACCATGAGAAGCCAGCTTAAACTGAAATGGGTGTGGTGCATGAACCTCTGGCAGCAACTCAATGCCGACGACCTGGGCCGCCTCCGTCATCCAGTCCATGAATTCGTAGATCTCCGGCTCGACAAAGAAACAACTGGTCCCCGGCTTTTTCACGACGTAGCCTACCGCGTCCAGGCGCACGATTGTGACGCCGTGCCGGCTCATGTGCTCCAGGACATCCAGGAAGAACCGGCGGGTCGTCGCTGAGTTCACGTCCAAGTCGATCTGTTCCGACCAGTCCCGTGTGCCGAACGAAGTCCACACTCGTTCGAGCTGCTTCGTCTCTTGCACGACGATATCGGAAAAGGGGTGTTCGGGCTTGCGCAAGAATATCCTGGCGACATCTGCTTGCGGCGGACTGCCGTCAGGCCACACCTTGTCCAGTGTAATGAACAAGTCGGCATAGGCTGAGCGACGCCCTTTCTGGATGAAGTCCTGGAAGTAGGGCGACTGGCGCGAGATGTGATTCACCATCAAATCGAGCAAAATGTCGAAATGTTCGCCGAGGCAGCGTATATCCTCCCAGGTGCCAAAGGCGGGGTCAATTTCAAAGTAGTTCGTGGGCGCAAACCCGCGATCGGCCGAGGAAGGAAAGGGGGGCAGGATGTGAACGCCGCCTTGGAAGACATTGGCGAAATACTTCAGGAGGAGCTCATTGAGCGCTTCGAGATTGCCACCCAATGAGTCAGGATAGGTGATCAACTGCACTTGATTTTTCATAGTTTTCCAGAGTGCGCTTAACCTTTGGCCGAGCCGGCCAGCAAACTGTGCACTAAATACCGCGGTAATGAGAAAAAGAAAAACAGCGTCAGGAGCCTCCAGATGAAAGCCCCGGCTGTGAGTAATGGCACTCGGTACACCACTGCTCCGGATCCCGCCGGTCATCCCTTCACCGAGCCTTGGAGCAGCGCCGTGATGATCTGGCGCTGGAACAGGATGAAGACAACGAGGGTGGGTACCAGGATCAGGATCGTGCCGGCGCACAACAGGGGAACGTCGGTCGCATAGTGACCCTGGAACGCTCCCAGCGCGCCGGCCATCGTTCGCTGCGTCGGGTCCTCGACGAGCACCAGCGCAAGGAGAAACTGGTTCCACGTCCAGATGGACATGAGGATCCCGAGCGACGCGATCGGTGCCCGCGCGAGCGGGACGTGGATGTGCCAAAACAGGTCCCAGGTGGTCGCGCCATCGACGCGGGCCGCCTCCGAGATCTCGGTCGGCATGTTGACGAAGTGGGCGCGCATCCAGAAGATGGCAAAGGGCATGTACAAAGCGATCAGCGGCAGCACGATCGCGAGCCGAGTGTTGTAGATCCCTAGCGCCCGCTCCAAGAAGTAGATAGGGATGATGATCCCCGAGAACGGGAGCGTGAGCCCGAACACGAACAGGAACAGGAGCACGGGCGCACCAAGAATGCGGAGGAGGCCGATGGCGAATCCGGCCATCGTCGAGATGACAAGGGACACGGGCACGACAGCGAGGACAATGAACGTGCTCGACACGAGGAGCGCGGGCATCTCCGCGACGTTGAACGCCTCGATGAAGTTGCCCCACTGAGGGTTCGTAGGCCATTCGAGCCCGCTCGGCACAGTCCCCGACGGATGCAGCGCGGTCATGAAGATACTGATGAAGGGCAGGATCGTGAACGCCATCAGCGCCAGAAGGAGGCCTCGGCCTGCCCAGAGCTCACCACGAGCAACCCTCATCGCGCTCCCTCCCGGCTCAGCCATTGGATTGGGAGGATGACTATGACAACGAGGGCCATAAGCATGACGGCCAGAGCACACGCCAGACCCACAGCACGCTGGGTGAATGCAAGAACGTAAATCTGGATCCCGGGGACCGACGTCGCGTTGCCGGGACCCCCGGCTGTCGAGACGTAGACGATGTCAAACGCGGCGAGCGCGGCAATCACAGTGACGGTCAGACACACGCCGATCTCGTATCTGAGAAGCGGGACGGTGATCGCGACGAACTCCCTGAACCAGCCAGCGCCATCGATCCTCGCGGACTCATAGAGGGCTGGGTCAACCTTCGTCATGCCGGTCAACAGCAGGACGATGCAGAATCCCAGCAGCACCCAGATTCCGACGAGGCCGACGGCGGGGAGTGCCCAGTCGAAGTCGCCGAGCCAGGCCCGGGTGATTGCGCCGAGCCCGACGGCCTTGAGGATCTGGTTGATCAAGCCCGGGAGGGCCAGCAGCCAGCCCCAGATGATGCCAGCAGCGACGAGCGGTATGACCTGGGGCAGGAACAGAACGGTCCGGGCGATCGCGCCGAGCCGCCCGGTCGCCACGCGGTGGATCACGCTCGCGACGACGAGTCCGAGGCCCACTGGAATGAAGCTGAAGAACACGACCAGCCAGAACGCGTTGACGATCGTCCCGATCAGGTCGGGAACCTCGAAGATAGTCACGTAGTTCTTCAATCCGACCCAGGTCGCAGGACCGACACCGTCCCAGCGATAGAGTGAGTACAGGATGGTCAACAGGAGAGGCACGAGCACGAAGACCGCGTACATGAGCAGCGCGGGCAGGACGAACAGCCAGCCAACAAAGGTCTCCCGGCGGACCCGTTTGCTAAGGCGGGTCTGCTGGGAGACCGCGAGAGCCACGGAGCGGTTGTCTGATGTCACTGTAGCACCGTCGATGTGGAAGGTGTAGGCGTCGTCACGTGGCCCTCACCCTTACTGAGCCAGTTCCCGCAGGTACTCGGCCTGGACGGCTTTGAGGAGCCCGGCAGCATCTTGCTTACCGCCAACCATCTTTTGGAGCTCGGGCGTCCAGCCTTGGGCGAAGATCGAGCTCGTCGCGTTGGCGATGAAGTCCATCGAGTTGCCTGCCTTGCCGACGACAGGTCCGGCGGCAAGTGTCTCGTTCGTGACCGAGCCGGCAGTAACGGTAGGCATCGTGGCATCCGCCGGCCCACCGGGGTTCGAGCCACCGATGGTGACGTTGATCTGGCGGGCCGTATCGTTCGTGGCGACCCAGTTGAAGAAGAACGCGGCGCAGTCCGCGTGCTTCGCGTTGGCTGCGATCCCATAGGTCAGTGGGGCAGACATCGCGGCAGGCGATCCGCCGGCCTCAGCGGGCGGCATCAAGAAGAACCCGACGTTGCCGGGCATGCCCGTATCGTAGGCGGTGTTCTGCCAGTCGCCATTGAAGGTGAAGACACCCTCACCCTTCGTGAACCGGGAGGCAGCGTCAGTGTACTCGATGGCGTTGATGTCGGGCGGGAAGTAGCCGTTCTTGATCCACTGCTCGAGGTGCTGGGCAGCTATCAGGTTGTTCGGGGTGTCGATCGTGGCGCCCTTCTTCTGGAAGATCCAGTCGTTAATCGGCCCGACTGGGCCGTAGGCGGCCATCAGGTTCTGGAGCGGGAAGGCGAGCCCCATGCCGCTCTTGGCGCTGCCCCACTCCATGATCGGCAGGAGCCCAGCCGCCTTGGCCTTAGCGAGCAGGTCCTCGAACTCGGCGACCGTCTTGGGTGGCTCGGTCATGCCGATCTGCGCGGCGAGCTTCTTGTTGTAGAAGATGCCGGTCAGGCTATAGTTGAGGCCCATGGCGTAGAGCGCGCCGGAGCCGCGTGTCCCATCTGGCGCAATCCGGTTCTGGGCGAGCTGTGGCACCGGCCACTTGTCCCAACCGAACAGCGTGGCGTAGCTGTCCAGGTTCATCAAGAGGCCGTCCTTCGCAAAGGATACCATAGTCGGCAGCCGGAGCAAGTCGGGCGGGTTGTCACCCGAGAGCAGGCGCGGTGCCGAGTTGATGAGATTCGCGAACTGGTCCTGGCTGATGTTCCAAGTGACGTTTGGGAACTGCTTGGTGAACTCATCAGCGAGCTTGAAGGGGATGTCGAACCCTGTCTCGAAGTAAGCGTTGAGCACGACAGGATCCGTCCCGCAAGTAGGCCCCGTAGCAGCCGCCGGCGCGACGACAGTCTGGGGCACAATGACGGTCTCTTTTACCACGACAGTCGCTTGTTTTTCGACCATGCTGGTCACGACCACCTTCTCTGGTGTGGGGACGGCGGCGGGGGCACACGCACTCAACACCATGAGCGCCACCAAAAAAACAGACACAACCAACCACAACGTATTCTTCTTGGACTTCATGGTACGTTCCTCCTTGTGAACTTGAATGAGAATGGTTGGGTTCAACGTTCAACGCGACATCGTATAGGGTTACATGTTTTTCAACTCGATAGTTCCCCTCCTCCAAATCGTAAAATTTCTCGAAGTGGAAGCGGTTCCACACACCTCTAAAAAAAACCGTCCATACGGACACATCCTCAGATGCCTGGCGCGGCGGTGGTCTTCCGTGCGATCAATTCGGTTGGAAGAACTTCATAGATCGGTTTAGTCGCGGGTGCCTCAAGCACCTCCAGTAGTAACTCCACGCCGCGTTTGCCGGATTCATAGAGCATCTGGCGGATGGTCGTCAGGCCAATGTATTCACTGATTTCAATATCGTCGTAGCCAATGACCGATAGATCCTCTGGCACTCTGAGGTTGCGATCCTGCGCAGCCTCCAGCACACCCAATGCCTGCGTATCGCTGGCCGCAAAGATAGCCGTAGGACGCTCGGGCAATTGCAGCATTTCGCTCGCCAGGCGTCGGGCTTCATAACGGCCATGCTCACCTTGTCGGTAGTAGTCTGATCGAATGGGGACTCCGGCGGCTGTCAGTGCTTGGCGATAACCTTGCATGCGATCGCGGCTGGAGGTGAAGTTAAAAGGGGTCTCCAAAGGATCGCTAATATAGCCGATGCAGGTGTGACCGAGATCGATGAGATGCCGTGTGGCTGCATACCCGCCAGCGACATCATCCGTGATCACGCGATTGAGCGACTTCAGTGATGGGTGATTGGCATCCACCAACACGATGGGCACCGTGCTGTGCGCCAGTTGTTCCACATCGTCATCGCGTGGGGAAAGCGAAACAATCAAGACACCATCAGCCCGCTCACTGCGAGGCACATCTCGAAAGTAGGTGTCGCGCTTCTCAGGCGTTTCTACATTGTAGAGCACCAGATCATACTCGCTCTCGGCGAGGGTATTCTCTACGCCGCGCAGCCGTTCCACTTCAGCCGGGCGCGTAAACCATGGCACGATGGCGGCAATGGTCAGTGTCTTGCCAAGTGAGAGACGGCGGGCCGTGGGGTTGGGGATGAAATTCAGAGCCGCAATCGCTGACAAGACCCGCTCGCGGGTTTCGGCGCTCACTTGCGGGCTGCCGTTGATGACACGGGAAACGGTCCCCAGTCCAACACCAGCTTGTTTGGCGACATCCCGAATGGTTGAGGGCATGCATTGCTCCTGTATGGAACCGGTTCCATTCTATGACAGAACATCGTGTGAGTCAAGAGGGAAAGCGAAAACTTTAAGGTTTTGGCGCGAGATGGCTGAAGTGCAACCCGCAGAAGTGATGACGGGTCACGCCTGTCGCTCCTCCGGCTATGTCGCGAGCAACCAGACGAATTGATAGGGGGCAAGCGAAGTCGGAGTCATGTCCGAGCCGGTCAACAGATCGCGCCAGGGGTGGGCGTGATCGGGCAGTTCCAACGTTTGGGTCTGGTCAGACAGATTTTGCAGCACCAGGATTCGTTCGCGTTCGAGTATGCGCCAATAGGCCGCAATGGCGTTCGAGCCAACCTCGACCCACTTGAACTGTCCTTGGCCAAACGCCGGATGTTGCTTACGGACTGCGATCATCCGGCGCAGCGTGTTGAGCAGCGAATCCCGATCGGCTTGCTGCGCCTTGACGTTGAGCTGTAGATAGCTGTAACTGTCCTGGTCGATAACGGGCGCGTACAGTCGATCGGCTGTGGAGAATCCGCCGTGTGGTTGATCGTTCCACTGCATGGGTGTGCGCACGCCGCCGCGATCGTCCAGCCAGATGTTGTCGCTCATACCGATCTCGTCGCCGTAGTAGAGCACCGGGGAGCCGATGAACGTCAACAGCAGCGAATGCGCCAGGCGCAGGCGGCGTTGGTCGTGACCAAGCAGTGGTGCTAAGCGGCGGCGAATGCCCAGGTTGAGGCGCATGCGCGGCTCGGGTGCGTAGAAATTCCACAGGAACTCGCGCTCTTGGGGAGTGACCATTTCCAGTGTGAGTTCATCATGGCAGCGCAGGAACGTCGCCCACTGACAGCCCTGTGGCAGTTCAGGGGTGCGTTTGAGGATCTCTACCAGCGGGGTGCGATCGGCTTGGGCCAGCGCCAGGAAGAGGCGCGGCATCAGCGGGAAGTGGAAATTCATGTGGACTTCGTCGCCGTCGCCGAAGTAGGGCCGCACCGCTTCGGGCCATTGATTGGCTTCCGCCAGCAGCATCGTGCCGGGCGCGTAAGCTTCGACGAAGGCGCGCAGCCGTTTGAGATAGGCGTGCGTTTCCGGCAAATTCTCGCAGGAGGTGCCTTCGCGCTCATAGAGATAGGGTGGGGCATCGATGCGGATGGCATCCGCACCTTGATCGATCCAGAACTGCACGACGCGCAACATGGCCTGTTGGACGGCGGGATGGTCGTAGTTCAGATCGGGTTGGTGGTGAAAGAAGCGATGCCAATAATATTGCTGGCGCTGTGGATCGAACGTCCAATTGGATGGCTCGGTATCGAGGAAGATGATCCGTGCGTCGGCATACTTCTGATCGGTATCGTTCCAGACGTACCAGTCACGGTAGGTGGCGTGTTCCGGATGCCGGGGGTCGCGTGAGGCCTGAAACCAGGGATGTTGATCAGAGGTGTGATTGGGGATCAACTCGATGACGAGGCGCAGTCCGCGCCGGTGGACTTCTGCGACGAGGCGACGGAAATCGTCGAGGGTGCCATAGTCAGGATGGATATTGAAGTGATCGCTGACGTCGTAGCCATCATCCCGGAGGGGCGAAGGCGTAATCGGCAGGAGCCACAGCGTGTCCACGCCCAGGTCTTGCAGATAGTCCAGCTTGCTCATCAATCCCGGCAGGTCGCCAATGCCATCGCCATTGCTGTCGCAAAAGGCCCGCACAGAGATTTCATAGAAGATCGCATTCTGATACCAAGTCTGTGTGTTCGATAGCATCATCATTCGTAAGCCAGTGTGTTCTTGTGTGCCAATCAGCATGGGTGGGCGGGGCAGGTGAAGATTCGCGGCAGCCTGCCCCGCCATTCCCAAGGAGAGGTATCTAGCCGATCGACTGTTAACCTTTCACCGAACCGGCCAGCATCCCACGCACAAAGAAGCGCTGCAATGCAAAGAAAATGATCATGGGCAGCGCCATGGACAGGAAGGCCGCCGCTGTCAGCAAATGCCAGCCACCGCCCAGCGAGGTGACCATATTGCTGATCTGATAGGTCATAACCGGATTCTGCCCTCCCAGGAACACCAACGCCACCAGCAGATCATTCCACACCCACAGGAACTGGAAGATGGCCAGCGAGGCTACGGCTGGAATCGCCAGTGGCACGGCCAAACGCCAGAAGGCCGTCCAATGATCGGCGCCGTCGATGTAGGCGGATTCAAACAGATCGCGCGGCAGCGATCCCAGGAAGTTGCGCATGAGGTAGATCGCATAGGGCAGGCCGAATCCCATGTGAAACAGCCATATTCCCGGGAAGGTGCCATTCAGCCCGAGCTGGGCATAGAGCCGCGAAATCGGAATCAACGTCATTTGCAGCGGCACTACTTGCAGCCCGACCAACAGCGCGAAGATCCAAGTGCGCATGGGGAAGTGCAGCCACGCAAAGGCGTATGCGGCAAACGCAGCGAACAAAATCGGCAAGATCGTTGCGGGGAGGGTGACTAGAATGCTATTGAGAAAAGCGCGCCCCATGCCGCGTGGATTGCCCAGATCGGACGCATCGCAGTTTAGATCGAGCGCCTGCTCTGCGGCTGCGCAATCGGCTTCGTAGGTTCGCTCCCCGCGATAGCCTACCAGGGCATCGACGTAGTTGGATACGGTGAAACGGGGCGGCGCATCGATGCCCGACAGACGGCGCAAATAAGTGGCAATGTCGGCCGCAGCTTGCTCGTTCGGCACCGGCGTCGTTCCCATATGCGGCTGGTCGTTAATGTCTTTCTTAAGCGCGGCGATCAGCGTAAACGACCGGCGAAAATTTTGAACCAGCTCGGGATTCGTCAGGTCGGCTGCTGCGATCTGGCGGCCATCCGGGCCGTGACAGGCCGCACAATTCTGTTCGTATTCGGCCTGGCCCTTGGGTGCCGAGAGCACAGTCCACCAGCCGCTGTCGTTCACGGCTTGAAAGGGCCGAAACGACGTGACCAACAGTCCGAAAGCGGGCACCAGCCACACGAGGCACAGGCCGATCAGCAGAACATGCACCGGCCAGTTGCGCAGCCGACGGGGTGTCTTGGCGGGCTTCATCGAGTCGCCTCCTGTTCACGGAAGCGGCGAATGTTGTAGAACATCGCCGGCACGATCACGAGAATCAACACGACGGCGATGGCCGCGGCGCGCCCCGTTTGAAAGCTCTTGTACATTTCGCTGTACATCCGGTTGGCGATAACTTCGGTGCCATAATTTCCGCCGGTCATCACATAGACGATGTCGAAGATTTTCAACACGTTAATGACCATCGTCGTGATGACCACGGTCATGGTCGGCCAGATGATGGGGATGGTAATGCCTTGAAAGGCCTGCCATTCCGTAGCGCCGTCGACGCGCGCCGCTTCCAGGATTTCAGTCGGCACACTTTTGATGGAGGCCGACAAAATTGTCATGCAGAAGCCCGTCCACATCCAGACCCCGACGACGATTAAGGCGATGTTATTGATTTGCGGGGTGGTCAGCCATGAAACGGGCTGCCCGCCCAACAGCTTGACGAGGGCATTGAGAAATCCGATCTGCACCTGGCCCGAGCCATAGTCGTACATGAATTTCCAGATGATGCCCGCGCCGACAAACGAAATCGCCATGGGCAGAAAGATAATCGCTTTGGCGAGAGATTCATACCGCACTCGATCGGCCAACACGGCGACGAGCAGGCCCAGCAGCACCGTGCCGCTGACCATGAGCAGAATCCAGGTGAGGTTATTAATGAACGCCGTCTGCATGATGGGCGACGTGAGCGCGTAGCGATAGTTTTCCAGAACGCCCCAGCAAGGCTCCCCCGCCACGCACGCCGCCGAGGCCCAATCGGTGTTGTCGATGTTGCGCAAACTCAAATAGAAGGTATTTAGCGCGGGATAAACGATAAAGATGCTCATCACGAACAGAGCAGGAAGCACATACAGCCAGGGTGTCACACGGCCCTGTTTCATGATCGTAGGAACTTGAGCCTCGGCGGCCATATTCTTCCTCCGGTAACGGTTTTGGCTGAAGTGAGAAGGGCGGCACCCCGCCGCCCTTCTGCAGATTGTCACGATCTATTTGGTTGCTTCTTGTTGAATTTTGGCCACGGCGGCAAGTTCCGTAGCCAGGTCTTTGCCGTTGACGTAGTTCACGATGGCCGTCCACTCTGCGCTGCCAAAGCCGCCGGTGATGGTGTCACCGATGTCTGAAGTAAAGCCCTGCGTATTGGCGAGGGCTTCGCCCTTTTTCACCAGCGCCGGGTCGGTATAGTTCCCGTCCGCACCCTTGTTGGGTGACAGATCGAAGCTGGCCTTGGCCCAGTTGATTCCGCCTTCTGTGGAGGACAAATAGGCCACTATTGCCTGGACTGCAGGCTTGTCGCTGAAGGCCATCAGCCAATCGGCCCCACCTTGCAGTCCCTGTGCACCCGGCACGGCAAAGAAGTCGTAATCGGTTCCGTATTTCAGATCGGGGAACTTTTTAGCAACTTCGCCGCCAGCGAAACCGGATTGCTTGACTAGCATGGCTTCTGGTGGATCGGCAAATGGCTTATAAATAGCGTCAAGGAACGGTGTCGAAAGCGTGCCCTCCGCACCGCCCACAGTGTATTTAGGATCTTTGGCCCACTTGCCATAGGTTTCGTAAGCCTGTATCACGCCGGCATCGTCGTAAGGTACTTTGCCCGTCATGAGATCCAGGACATACTGTGGCCCTTGCTGTACCAACAGGATATCCTGAATGAAGTCCGAGCCAGTCCACCCGGTTGCATCTCCTGATTCCATACCCATCGACCAAGGGACATCGCCATTACTGACCATTTTTTCAACCAGTGCATCGAGTTCATCCCAGGTCGTAGGTACGGTATAGCCCTTTGCCTCGAATACCACCGGGCTGTACCAGATGATGGTCTTGATGTCGGCCTTAACCGGAAGTCCCAACCACTTGCCACCAATCGTGCCGGGCTCGGTGAAGAAATCTGCGTAATTCTCAGCCTTCGCCCCCAGCTGATCCATCGGGATCAATTTGTCTTGATACTGCACTAGTTGTGTGACGTTCCAGAAGGCAATATCAGGCGGTGTGCCAGCCTGTACTTTGGTGTCCAGCAGGGCTTGATCGCGTGTCGACTCAGGCTTCAGTACGATACCGCACTTGTCGACCAGCGGTTTAAGAATTTCGTTCAAGCGTTCTTCTTCAGCGCCTGACCACTGATACAACATCGAGACTTCATCACCTGCCTTGGCGCCCATGCAAGCAGCATCACCGGCAGCTGGTTGTTCCGCCGTAGGTTGCACGGCCGGGGACTCAGTAGGTTGTGCGGCCGGAGCCTCGGTAGGTTGCGCGGCCACGGGTTGCGTCGGTGCTGCGGTTGGTGCCGCCGCAGGCGCACAGGCAGAAAGGATCAACATCAGAACCACCAGGGCAGAGAGTGTCTGCC
>JAUQXC010000608.1 GCA_030834825.1 Thermoflexales bacterium | reverse complement strand
GGTGAGAATGGTCAACTGCGCTCGTTCGTCAATGTGTACTTGAACGACGAGGATGTGCGCTATTTGAAATACGTTGACACGCCGCTCCAGGATTCGGATACGTTGGCGATCGTGCCGTCGGTGGCGGGTGGGTGTCAACGGACTTAAACCCGGATTATTGTGAGGACCGGCTGCGCCCATTTTTTACCGCCGAGCATGCAGAGGCTGTTGAGGAAAATGGCTCTCCGGGTTTAACGGGAAGAGCTCGCGGTGGACACCCGCCTAGCGCACCCCCGCCGCCAAGCAGTCCGCCGCTTCGCGGACACAGGCAGTCGGTAGCGCCAGAAAAATCAGGCCCAGTTCGACGACACTGCGTTCTCCGCGTGCTTTGCGGTGAAATCTCAAGGGCAACGAATAAGAACGGATTAGAAACGGACAAACGGATTTCCAGGGAGAAGATCATGGCTGAGAGAAAAGTGGATCATTCGGCGCTGCGAACGAATCAGGCTTTCATCATCGGATGGCTGATCGTCGCATTTGTGCTGGATGCGAAGTGGCTGGTGGCGTTGGTGGCAGCGGTGATGCTGATCGGGACGCTCTTCCCCAAGATCGCGTTGTTCAAGGAGGTCTACAGGTACATCTTGAAGCCGGCCAAGATCGCGCGTCCCGATGTGCGCGTCGATAATCCCGAACCGCATTTATTTGCCCAGGGCGTCGGCGGTGTGTTTTTGTTGGCTGCGACGCTGGCCTTCAGCGCCAACGCTCCCGTGGTGGGCTGGGTGTTGGCGTGGCTGGTCGTGGCGCTGGCGGCGCTGAATCTGTTCGCGGGTATCTGTGTGGGCTGTTTGATGTATTACTGGTTCAATCGGTTGGGTTTACCGGGATTCAAATACGCCCGGATTGAAATACCGTCTAGAAAATAGCGAGGAAGCCCATGTGGGAACGAATTCTGATGGCTGCGCTGATCGTCGGCGCGGGGGTGTTGGCCTATCGACTTTTCTTGCAGGTGCAGCGACGGCGTGCGGCACGGGGCTCGCTCGCGCGGGCGGCCACCGGCCGATCGGCGGTGTTGGTGTTTACCAGCCCGACTTGCGCGTCGTGCAAGTTGCAGCAGCTGCCCATCCTCGAGCGGATCCTGGTTGACTGGCGTGATAAGATTGAGGTGGAGATCATCGACGTGACGGAGAGGCCGGAGGTGGCCACCCGGTATGGCGTGTGGTCGCTGCCCACGACGATCGTGCTGGATGAACAACGGACAGTGATCGCGATCAATCAGGGTGTGGCGCACGAAAGAAAACTGCGTGAACAACTGGGGTCAACAAGTGCGGGCGAATCCGCGCAAGCGGGCGAATGGGCGAGCTCACACCTGCGGGCCTCGGCAAATTAACGGGGAATGACTATGACGACACAGTTGTCACATGAAGAGATCAGGCGCTACAGCCGCCATTTGATCATGCCGGAAGTCGGCATGGCGGGGCAGCGCAAACTGAAAGAGGCCAGCGTGTTATGCGTGGGCGCGGGCGGACTCGGATCGCCGTTGGCCTTGTATCTGGCCGCCGCGGGCGTGGGGCACATCGGCCTGGTGGAGTTCGACGTGGTCGACGAGAGTAACTTGCAGCGGCAGATCCTGCATGGCACGTCGGTGCTGGGCAAATCCAAACTGGAGTCCGCTAAAGCCCGGCTGCTTGATCTCAATCCCTTGATCGAGATCACCGGCTACGCAGAGCCGCTGACCTCGGCAAACGCGTTGGACATCGTGCCGCACTACGACATCGTGGCCGATGGCACGGACAATTTTCAGACGCGCTATTTGACCAACGATGCGTGCGTGTTGTTGGGCAAGCCGAATGTGTATGGCAGCATCTTCCGCTTTGAAGGGCAGGCTTCGGTGTTTTATGCGAGGGAAGGGCCGTGCTATCGCTGCCTGTTTCCCGAGCCGCCGCCGCCGGGCCTGGTGCCCTCCTGCGCAGAAGGTGGAGTCCTTGGTGTGCTGCCGGGGGTGATCGGTACGATTCAAGCGACCGAGGTGGTGAAGTTGGTCATCGGGCAGGGCGATCCGCTGATCGGGCGGCTGCTGCTCTACGATGCGCTCGAAATGAGTTTCACCACGCTGAAGCTGCGTAAGAATCCCGATTGTGTGATCTGCTCCGATCATCCGACGATCGATCACTTGATCGATTACGATCAATTCTGCGGCGTGCTGCCGCACGAAGCGGAAGCGGAAGCCGGGCTGGAGATCGCCGTAAAGGATTTGCAGCGCCGCCTGGAGGAAGACGGCCAGGACCTGATCGTGCTGGATGTGCGCGAGCCGCACGAGTGGCACATTTCGCACCTGGATTTTGCGCGGTTGCTGCCCAAGGGCGACTTGCCCGATCACCTCAAAGAATTCGATCAGACCAAGGAATATGTGCTGCACTGCAAGAGCGGCGTGCGTTCGCTGGAGGCCGCGCGCTTGATGAAGGCGGCGGGCTTTCGGGTGAAGAGTCTGCGGGGCGGCATCAATGCCTGGGCTAGGGAGATCGATCCGAGTTTGCCGCAATATTGATCCACGGATTACACGGATTGACATGAAGAAGCGAGGGCGTTGAAGAAGACGCCCTCGCTTTTATTTACCCACACACTTGATTAAACCGGATCAGTTTCCAGCCAGCGTATTGGGGTTGATAAGTGATCTCCATGATGCCACAGAAATCGTAATGGAAGTTCCAGCGTTTGTATACGGGCAGATCGAGGATAGTGCACAGCAGTAAACGAATCCAGCCTTCATGGGTCACCAGGATGATGTTTTCGGTGTCGTGCTGTTGCTGTTTCTCTGCCAGAAACCCGACGATGCGCTGTTGGGCTTCGGCGCCGGTCTCGCCTTCGGGAAAACGAAAGTCTGCCGTTCGTGACAGGTAGGCCTGCCAGACGTCAGGATAGGTCTGCTGGATTTGCTCGTCCGTCAGGCCGTCGAGGCGGCCATTGTCGATCTCGTTCAAGCGTGTGTCGACAATGGGCGGCAAGCCCAATTGCTGGGCCAGCGGCTCGCTGGTTTGTCGCGTACGTTGATACTCGCTGATGTAGATCGCCGCGATCGGTTTGCCGGCGAAGTACGCACAGAGTTTTTGCGCCGCGACCAGTCCCGGCGCGCTGATCGGTTCGTCTTGATGACGCAAGCGGGGATTGAAGAAATTGCCGCGTTCTTTGGCGGCGTGACGGATGATGTAACAGGTGGTCATTTCTACAGGACCTTTTTGTGGGGCTGAGTCGCGTTACACCGGGACACAGTTGTCTGTAAGGCGACTTTCACTTCCACCGTGTCGACCACGGGATCGTGGCCGGTCGGGATTTCAAGGTCCGGCCAGATCAACTCGGCTGAAAGATCAACCTCCAAGTATTCGCGCAAGAGCTCAACCGCCAGAGCCGCATAGCCTTTGAGCTGCATTAGCGAGACGGCCTTAACTTGATTTCCCGGGTGATAAAGCATATTGCGTAAGTTGTGGTAATGCTCGATGTGAGCAAAGTTGAACTTAGCCGCTTTCTGGGGATTCGCGTTTTGTATTCCCCGCAGGCGTTCGTGAAAATTCCCGCGCGCGGCCTCGAGCCTGACACTGCGCTTCAGGTGGAATGGCATGACGTTATCCGGCAGAGTCAGAAACGTTTTGAATAACGTCTCGACGCCGACATCGAGGATCAAGAAGGCCAGGCGGCGATCAAACTCGCTGCCATAGCGCATCCGATCCAGGGCAAATTCGATGAGTTCGGTCGGCCCCACTTGCCACGGGTGATCTAGGTTGACCATGTTCTTCCTCAAAGTTGATGTTAAGATCATCAGATCGACAAAGTTGCCCGTCATGGGCTTGCTGGCGTGACTCTGATTACGCCTTACCCCGACCATCTCTTGGCTCGCTCGTACAAATACCAAGCCATAGGTCTGATCTCAGGCGCGCTTAAAAAGCGTGAGATTGAGTTCTTTGAG
>JAUQXC010000607.1 GCA_030834825.1 Thermoflexales bacterium | reverse complement strand
CGCTCCAGGGCGGCGTCACTTTCAATGTACTTGCGATATTCATTCATCGTCGTCGCGCCGATGCACTGCAATTCACCGCGCGCCAGAGCGGGCTTGAGAATGTTGGCGGCATCCACCGATGATCCAGCGGCCCCGGCGCCGACGAGCATATGCACTTCGTCGATGAAGAGGATGCTGTTACTGTTCTTGATCTCTTCGATGACGCGCTTGAGACGCTCTTCGAACTGACCGCGATACATCGTGCCGGCGACCAGCGAACCCACATCGAGCTGCAAGACACGCTTGTCCAGCAGCGGTTCCGGCGCATCGCCACTGATGATGCGCTGTGCCAGACCTTCGATAATGGCGGTCTTGCCAACACCCGGCTCACCGATCAACGCGGGATTATTCTTGGTGCGGCGCGAAAGGATCTGGATCACACGTTCGATCTCGGTCTGTCGCCCGATGACGGGATCGAGCTTGCCTTCTTCGGCGGCCGTGGTGAGATCAAGCGCTAGCTGATCGACCATGGGGGTCTTGGGGCGCTCTTTCTTGGATTGTGTCGGCGGCGCGCCCCCGGGTACAGCCTTCTCGCTGGAACTGGGCGTCTCTTGCAACGCGCGCATGGTTTCGCGGCGAATTTGCTCCGGATTCACGCTGAGCTGGCGCAGAATATCGATGGCGACGCCGTCGCCTTGACGGATCAGGCCCAACAGCAGATGTTCTGTACCAATGTAATGCTGACCCAGGCGGCGCGCTTCGTCCACCGCCAGCTCGATCACTCGCTTAGTGCGCGGTGTCAGATCGATCTTGCTGAACGGTGTGCGGCGGCCCGGCCCGGTGATACGCTCCACCAGCTCGGTAACGCGCTCGAAATTCACATTCAGCTCACGCAGCACTTTTCCGGCGATGCCGCTTTCTTCTCGCAACAGACCCAATAACAAGTGCTCGGTACCAATATAGCTGTGATTCAGCCGTTCGGCTTCTTCCTGGGCGTACGCCAGGACCCGCCGGGCGCGCTGGGTGAAGCGATCGAGTTTATTAGCCATAACTACCTCCTGCCACTATTGGCTTCGATTACGATTATAACCCACCTGGTACGTCTCCGCCACTTAAACCAGGGTCCGGTCAGCAAATTCTAGCGCATTTCTAATAGGTGGGGGTGAGGGACAAAACAAATGGAGCGCCCGGCCAAGCGACCGTGACGCTCCATAGTATATCACTACTCTGTTTATGAGGATGAAGTGCTAGGCAGCAGGCTCATCCGGCAGGTCGGTCTCTGGCGGGGGCAGAGCGCTCTCCGTTGGAGGCAAGTGCTCTTCAGGTGAGGCCTCCTCGGCTGGCGGTGTACTCTCCACGGAGGGCAAGCTCTCCTCAGGCGGAGCATACTCATCGGCAGGCGTACTTTCCGCGAGAGGCACACTCTCTTCCGGCGGTGCGCTTTCTTCTGTATTGGCTTCCGCCAACGCCGTGCGCCAATCCTCATCCATATACTCGCCGTGTGTGACACGCTTCAAGCTCAAGCCCAAGCGGCGCTTGTCAGGCTCTACCCGGATGACACGCAGTGTCACCCACTGGCCTTCCTCGACCACTTCCTTGGGATGGTTCACGCGCTTGTCGGACAGTTCCGAGATGTGGATCAGCCCTTCAATCGCATCGTCGTCCTTGACGCGGGCAAAGGCGCCAAACTTGGCCATCTTGGTGATCTGGGCTTCCACCAGCTGGCCAACCTTGTAACGCTCCACAATGGACGACCACGGATCTGGTTCGCAGCGTTTGATGCTCAGACCCACACGCTTGTGTTCGGGGTCGACGCGGAGCACCTGCACTTTGACCTTTTGTCCGACTTTGAGCGCGTCACTCGGCTTGTTGATCGGCTGCCATGAAATCTCGGAGAGGTGGACCAAACCATCGGCTCCACCAAGATCGATGAAGGCCCCGAAGTCGGCCAGACTGATCACCGCGCCATCCAGCACATCGCCTTCCTTCAACTCGGTCAGCATCTTTTCTTTTTGTTGCTTGCGCCACTGGCGTTCGGCCGCGCGCTCCGACAGGATCAGGCGGTTCTGCTCCCGATCCATCTCGATCACCTTCAAGTGCAGTTTGCGACCGACGAGTGAGGCCAGGCGCTTGTTGGGATCGGCGTTCTCTTCACCGCGCGTGACCAGCTGCGAAGCTGGCACGAAGCCGCGAATCTTGCCGACCTTGACGATGAGACCGCCCTTGTTGTAACCGGCCACCGTGCCTTCAAAGACCTCTTGCTTGGAGCTCAGGTCTTCAGCCTCGGCCCAATCGCGCGAGCTCTGCGTGCGAGTCAACGCCAACACCACATTGCCGTTGCGATCGGAGGGCGCCACCACGTAGGTTTGCACCGAATCGCCGACCTTCAGATCCTCCATCACGTCTCGCGGAATCTTGGACAATTCTTCGCCCGAAATGATTCCTTCAGACTTGATGCCGTCGACACTCACCAGAATACCCGATTCAGCAATATCCAGGATCATGCCGGCCAACACATCGCCGCGCTTGACCTCCTTCAGACCATACTCGGCAGTCTCCAGGAGATCCTGCATGGAAGTCGGAGCGCTTTCCGGTTCCATTTCACCTTGCACCTTCACATCGTCGCTCATTAGGCATCAACCTCAAAAGGATAGGACGCGCCGATTATAAAACCGATCGGCTTAACACGCAAATCACACAAAAAAGACGAGAACCGGACGGGCCGGACGCTAACTCAGCTGTAACCCGATCGGCCTTGCTGCTTTACCGCGTGCGTTTTATAATCGCTCTACCTGATCTCTACCGGGAGACCCACATGCTGAATGAAGCTCTGCAATACGCCCAGTTACATCGTGATTCCTTTCTCACTGAACTCAAAGACTTTTTAGCCTTGCCCAGCGTCAGCGCTTTGCCTGAACACAAACCTGATATTCAACGCACCGCTCAATGGCTGGCAGAGAAATTCACTTCGCTTGGTCTACAGAATGCTCAAGTCAATCCGACGCCAGGTCATCCGATTGTGACGGCTGAGTGGCTGGAGGCGGGACCGGATAAACCGACTGTTTTGATCTACGGCCATTACGACGTGCAACCAATCGATCCTATCGAACTCTGGCACAGCGATCCATTCAAGGCCGAAGTCCGTAACGACTACCTCTATGCACGGGGCGCTTCAGATGACAAGGGCCAGGCCTTTATCTATGCGGCGGTCCTGGAGTCTTTCATGCAAACCAGTGGCAAGTTGCCGGTGAATGTGAAATTGATCCTTGAGGGTGAAGAGGAGATTGGCGGGCCAAGCCTCGATCCCTTCATTGAATCACACCGCGAGCAACTCACCGCCGATGTTGCGGTGATCAGCGACACCCACATGCTGCGCCCCGATCTACCTTGCCTGGTTTATGCCCTGCGCGGCTTGTGCTACATCCAGGTGGAAATTACCGGCCCGGCGCGCGATTTACATTCCGGCCAGTATGGTGGCGCCATCTACAATCCCATCCAAGCCTTAAGCGAGATGTTAGCCTCGTTGAAAGATCACGACGGACACATCACGGTACCGGGCTTCTACGACAAAGTCGTGCCCCTCAGCGAAGCCGAGCGCAAGATCCTGGCGCAAGCGCCGTTCAACGAACAAGAATTCATGCAGGATGCCGGTGTCAACGGCGTCTGGGGCGAAAAAGGTTACACGACGAAAGAACAAATCTCGGCGCGGCCCACGCTGGAAATCAACGGCATCTGGGGCGGCTTCACCGGCGAAGGGTCCAAAACGGTGCTGCCGGCCAAGGCATTTGCCAAGATCAGCTGCCGCCTGGTCGCGAATCAGGATCACGTCGAAATCGCCGAGCTGCTCAGCCAGCATCTTAAACAGATCGCACCCCCCTCCGTCAAAGTGGAAATCAAACGGCTGCACGGTGGACACGGCGCACTGATCAAACTCGATTCGAAGTATATGCGCGCCGCACATCAGGTGTTGCAACAAGTCTTTGACCATGCGCCCATTTATGAGCGTGAAGGCGGCTCGATCCCGGTGGTGGCGACGTTCCAAAAAACGCTGGGCATCGATTCGATCATGTTGGGGTTCGGCCTCCCCGATGATAATCTGCACTCGCCGAACGAGCGCTTCTATTTACCCAATTTCTACCACGGCATCGAAACTGTCATTCGCTACTTTGTCGAGATCGGCAAGTAACGCATTCCGGTAAAGACAGAACGGAGGACGGTCACCACGCCCTCCGTTCTGTTTTATGCGCAGGTTACAATCTTCTGTATGAGGCGCGGTTGCTGCGCCCGCCTGATGATCAAGGAGCTAAGCCGTGCCCAACCGCCTGAGCGACGAAACCAGTCCTTATCTCTTGCAACATGCCCATAACCCCGTCGAGTGGTATCCCTGGAGCGCCGAGGCACTGCAGAAAGCCAGCGCCGAGGATAAACCGATCTTTCTGAGCATCGGTTACGCAGCCTGTCACTGGTGTCACGTCATGGCGCACGAATCGTTTGAGGATGAGACCACCGCCCAGTTGATGAATGAACTATTCGTCAATATCAAAGTCGATCGTGAAGAGCGGCCTGATCTCGATGCGATCTACATGAATGCCGTGGTGGGGTTGACCGGTGGCGGCGGCTGGCCCATGAGCGTCTTTCTCACGCCCGACGGCAAACCGTTCTACGGTGGCACCTACTATCCTCCGACGCCGCTCCACGGCAGGCCGTCATTTCGCGAAGTGCTGCACGCTGTAGCCAACGCCTGGCAGACTCGCCGCGACGAGATCTTGCAAAGCAGTGAAAACATTACGGCCTATCTGCATCAAGCCAATGACTTTGCCACAGCCGGCGAAAGCGGCCCGCTCTCTAGTGACACATTGATCAAGGCTACACAGAATATCGGCCGCACCTATGATCGCACCTATGGAGGGTGGGGGGGTGCTCCCAAATTTCCTCAACCGATGCTTCTGGAGTTCCTGCTCCGGCGCTACGTGCAAACGCAGGAGGCAGATCTGCGTGCGCTGATCGACCACACGCTGAACGCCATGGCACACGGCGGCATGTACGATCAACTCGGCGGCGGCTTTCATCGTTACGCGACAGATGCGCGCTGGCTGGTGCCGCATTTCGAGAAAATGCTCTACGACAACAGCCAGTTGGCGCGGGTGTATTTACACGCGTGGCAGGCCTTCCGCAATCCGGACTACCGGCGCGTCACCCGCGAGATTCTCGACTACGTATTGCGCGAGATGACGCATCCCGACGGTGGATTCTATTCAACACAGGATGCCGATAGCGAAGGCGTGGAAGGCAAGTTTTTTCTGTGGACCACCGAAGAAATTCGATCGATCCTCGGCGACGAGGCGATTCTTTTCAATGAAGTCTACGGCGTGACTCCCTCCGGTAATTTCCACGAGCAGCACCTGCCGCCGGGGCAGAATATTTTGAGCCTTGTGGCTGAACCAGAGGCCGTGGCCAAGAAGAACGGCTTGCCCCTGGAACAACTTGAAAGCCTTCTCGACGAGGCGCGGTGTAAGTTGTTCGGTGTGCGCGAACAACGAGTGAAACCGGGGCGCGACGAGAAAATTCTTGCCGCATGGAACGGATTGATGCTGGCCGCATTTGCTGAAGCGGCGCGCGATCCTGCATTGAGCGATCGGGCCGCGACCTACCGATCGGCCGCCGAACGCAACGCCGAATTTCTTCTCCGCGAAATGCGCACTCCCGCGGGTCGGTTACAGCGCACCTGGAAAGACGGACGGGCCAAGCTCAATGGCTATCTGGAAGACTACGCGTGTGTGATCGAAGGCTTGCTGGAGCTGTATCAAACGACATTTAACGAGAGGTGGTTTATTGCCGCCCGCGAACTGGCTGACAGCCTGCTTCAGCATTACGCCGATCCGGCGGGTGGTTTCTTTGACACCAGCAACGATCATGAAGCACTCGTCACACGTCCCAAAGATTTGCAAGATAACGCTGTACCCTCGGGCAACGCCATGGCCGTCACCACATTGTTGAAGATCGCGGCCTTCACCGGTGAGGTTCGTTACTACCGCTCTGCGGAAGCACTTCTTGAATCTCTGCAATCCGCATTGGTCCAGGCCCCGCTCGGATTTGCGCAGTGGCTGGTGGCTCTCGATTTTGCATTGGGCAATCCCAAAGAGATCGCCATCGTTGGCGAGGCCCGATCGGCTGACACACGGGCTTTGCTTGATGTGATCCGCGCCGGGTATCGGCCACATCAAATTGTGGCGCTCGGCCTGCCCGATCGGACCTCGGCCCTCCCCCTATTGCTTGATCGTACTGCCATAGGCGGACGGGCCACAGCCTACGTCTGCGTGCGCTTCGCCTGCCAGCGTCCTACCACCGATCCTCAGATCCTGGCCGAGCAACTGGCTTAGGGGGTGCCCAAACCCGATCGGCGGGCAGACACCTGGGCGGCTGCCTTTTGCGCGCCGTCCGCTACTTTTGTCCATCTGGGTCGTTTCTGGTAAAATGGAGGCCTGTGCTGCCCAGCACAAGGCTGAACTTTTGGAGTTTTTTCAATAGTGAAGTTCACACTGCGCTTTGCGGCGTGGCTGCTGTTATCAGTATGTGCATTGTCACTCAGTAGCTGTGCCGAACTGGCTCTGCCACGCGAGCAGCTGTATCCGCAGCTGGCAGCGAGTTCTCTCCATTTGGGTGAAGGCGTCATCGTCAATATCGCTCCGACGCCCTCGCCTGTTCTGTCGTTCTCACCGACTGAAACACCCGATCTGCGCCCCACTGTGACACCCATTCTGCCACCGACCATCGTTCCAACTGAAATGCCTGCACCGACCGAGGCCATAGCCAAGCTCGATAGTACCTGTAGGGAAACGACCGGCCAGTTGATGGATGGCTACTTCAAGAGCGACGTTATCGGAAGACGCCAGCATTATTTCATTTACTTACCCCCGTGTTATGACGCCGATGCTGAGGCCCGCTATCCGGTCGTTTATCTCTTGCACGGCATCCCGATGGATGAGCGCCACTGGCTGGACGAAGGCATCGTGGAAGCGGCAGACAAGTTATTTGGCTCAGGCGAATTGCCGCCCTTCATTCTGGTGATGCCGCACGGCGATAACTACGTTTACACCGACACCAGCGGCGGCGACAAGTCGTTTGAGGGGGTGTTGGTCAATGAATTGATTCCGGCGATTGATAGCCGTTTTCGCACCCTGGCCGATCCGGAACATCGCGCCATTGGCGGCATTTCGCGCGGTGGAGTGTGGGCGCTGGAAATCGCCTTCTTGCATCCTGAATTGTTCGACGCCGTGGGTGGACACAGCCCGGCGCTGAGCGTCAATCGTGCTACAGCAGATTATGATCCCTTGGTCTTAGCCAAATCCGCGTCGATTGATCAATTGCGCATCTTCCTGGATGCAGGTGATCGAGACTGGACGCGCTACGAGACCCAGGCCCTGAGCAAGGTCCTCGCTGAACGGTATCTTCCCCACACCTATACCATCGGTCAAGGCGACCATGACTATCCCTATTGGGCCACACAAGTTGAAGCTTACCTGCGTTTTTATGGGGCACCCTGGAAAGCCGAAAAAATAGTCGAACGATTGCTGGCCGAACAACCTCAATAGAGACGTCCTAAATCAATTCCTGGCTGTTTGACGCTTCTCAAAACTCCCCTCACGGATGGGGAGTTTTTGTTCGTAGGACGCAGGTCACAACCAAGGCCGTGTCCAGTGCTTGGCCGACAAGCGTCAGAGAAGATCGATTGACAGGTTCGGCAGCGGTAATACAATTTACGGTGTCACTCAGAAGTTTAAAGCTTAAAAGATAAGGAAGGCTCCATGAGTGGGAAATTTGGCTTACTTATTCTCAGCCTGCTGATAATAACCGGCTGTGCCGCGCAACCAACCATTACGGCGACTTCCACCTCTGTCGCGACTCTACTCGAACAAGATGCCGTGGCGTTGGCCGATGAATTCTATGATCTGTTTGTCACTCGACAAGATTATGCCAGCGCGCTCAAGTTATTCGATGATCAGATGAAAGCGGCTTTGCCGGAAAGCAAACTCAAAGAGGTCTGGACGACTTTGCCGCAGCAAGTGGGAACATTTCAAAGTCGATCAGACGCTAAACTGGGCGATCGCAAAGATCCCTATCAGCGGGTGATCATCCCACTGCAATTTGAGAAGATGGCGCTCAACCTGCTGGTGGTGGTGGATGTGACGACCGGCAAAATCAGCGGGTTGTTCTTTCAACCTGACCAAGAGGCCCAAGCTCCGCAGTACAAAGCACCGTCATACGTTGACACTGCCAAATTCGAAGAAAGCGAAGTAACGTTCGGCGCTGAGCCATGGATGCTACCCGGCACTTTGACACTGCCCAAAGGTCCGGGGCCTTTCCCGGCGATCGTGCTGGTGCATGGTTCTGGGCCTAACGATCGCGATGAAACGATCGGGCCTAACAAACCGTTCAAAGATATTGCGCAGGGGTTGGCCTCGCAGGGTATCGCCGTGCTGCGCTACGATAAGCGAACAAAAGTCTATCCACAAGAGGTGATGCAGCTTCAGGGCTTCAGCGTCAAAGACGAGGCGATCGTTGACGCCATCGCGGCCGTGGAATTCTTGCGCCGCCAGTCGCAGATCAATTCGCAAAAGCTGTTTGTGTTAGGACACAGCCTGGGTGGATATCTGGCGCCGCGTATTGCGCAAGCAGGTTCTGAGATCGCGGGAATGATCATCCTGGCGGGAGCAGCGCGTCCATTGGAAGATCTGATGCTGGAGCAAACGCGCTACATCCTGGAAAGCGACGGCTCCCTGTCGGCCGAGGATCAGTTGCAGATCAGTCAACTCCAACAGCAAGTCGACGCGGTCAAAGCGCTCACGGAACAGAGTTCAAGCGGCGAAACCCACCTGGGTGCGCCTGCGTCTTACTGGATCGATCTGCAGGATTATCACCCAGCGGATCTGGCGCGAAGTCTGACGATTCCTTTGCTGATCGGGCAGGGTGAACGCGATTATCAAGTGACACAGCAGGATTTCCAGAACTGGCAAGATGCGCTAGCCGGACAAGCGCATGTCACACTGAAAAGTTATCCCGGCCTGAATCACTTGTTCATTTCCGGAGACGGCAAGAGCACCCCCACTGAGTATCAGACGCCGGGCAATGTCGCGCCGGCGCTCATTCAGGATTTAGCAAATTGGATTCAGCAGCACAGCTGACCAGTCTCTGAACAGGTTAGCCTGGTTGGACACAGCTGGTAAAGGAGTATTCTATGATTCGCACAGAGGGTCTTTCCAAGACATTTGACGGGGGCAAAAAGCAACCGGCCATTCAGGCTGTGAAAGGACTGGATCTCGACATTCAACAGGGTGAGGTCTTCGGTTTTCTGGGACCTAATGGGGCAGGCAAGACCACCACGGTTCGTATGTTGTGCGCCCTCATCGGCCCGACCGCGGGACGGGCTTGGGTAAACAGTTACGAGGTGGGCCAGCAAAATCAGCAAATCCGCGCCTCGGTTGGGATTCTCACCGAACAGCCCGGCATGTACGATCGCTTAAGTGCTGAAAAGAATCTGACGATCTATGCCAAGCTGTATGGCGTCAAGGATGTGCTTGGTCAGGTGGAGAAGTATTTACGGATGTTAGGGTTATGGGAACGCCGCAAGGATCCGGCGGGATCATTCTCAAAAGGCATGAAACAGAAACTGGCGATTGCGCGCGCCATCCTGCACGAACCGGCGACGCTGTTTTTAGATGAACCCACCGCCGGGCTCGATCCTGAAGCCGCCAAGCTCGTTCGCGACTTTATCGAAGACCTCGAGACGGAAGGACGCACGATTTTTCTGTGCACGCACAACCTAGATGAAGCCGATAGACTTTGTAGTAAAATCGGCATCTTTCGGCAGCATTTGATTAAGGTGGATACGCCCAGCCGGATGAAGACGGCCATCTTTGGACGACAGGTTGAGTTCCGTTTAAAGCAGACCGATGCTTCACTCCTCGATTTTGTCAAACGCTTTGATTTCGTCAAGCAAGCTGCACTTGAAGACAACCGCTTGATACTCGGATTGGACGATCCGGAAGAGTCCAATCCGCTTGTCGTGAAAGCCCTGGTCCAAGCAGGCCTCGCCGTGCAATTCGTCAGCGAGGTACGACACTCACTGGAAGACGTTTACCTCTCCCTGATTAGCGACGAGAATGACCGGTAGGAGGCAGAACATGGAACGCATCAAAACTCTCATTGACAAGGAATGGGCCGAGGCCTTCAAAAACAAAATGGTACTGGGAACGGTGGTCTTCATGCCCCTCATCTTCATGGTAATACCCCTGTTTCAGCTGGCGCTCATGCGCAACATTCCGGCCTCGGAGCTGAACGATATTCCGTCCACTATCCTTGCCGGGTGCCAGGTGCAGAACTTTACGGGTAGTGAATGTATGCAGGGATTTCTCGTCAACCAGTTTCTGCTGTTATTCCTGCTGATTCCGCTGGCCGTTCCTGTCACCATTGCTTCGTACAGCATCGTCGGCGAGAAATCGACCCGCTCGCTGGAACCGCTGCTGGCAACGCCGACTTCAACTGCCGAGATTATCCTGGGCAAGGCGCTTGCCTCGGTCATCCCGGCCATCGGCGCGACCTTGGTGGCCTTCGTCATCTTCTTGGTCGGGGCGCGCTTTTTCGTGGTCAGTGATCGCGTCTACGCACTGTTTATGAATCCGACCTGGTACGTAGCCATGCTTGTCGTAGCGCCGCTGATGACGGTGTTGTCTGTCAACATCGCGATTATCATCTCATCGCGCGTCAGCGATCCGCGCGCAGCAGAACAGTTGGGCATGCTCGTCATGTTGCCCTTGATGCTCATGTTCTTCGGCGCGATCCTGGGAGTGATTCCGTTGAATGTCACGACGATGTTATTGCTCGCAGTGGTCACCTTGGCACTGGATGCCGGGTTGGTCGTCTTAGGGGTTAAGCTCTTTCAGCGCGAAACCATCTTGACTCGCTGGAAATAATTTGGCGCGGTTGACCAGATTCCAACTGGTTTTCAATTGCCTATTCATTGCGTCGATGCTATAGTAAACAGCGACGCAATTTTTGTCGGTCGTGATGACCTGACTGAGGAGAACACCATGTCACTTGAACCGTCGGCCCCACCCGAATTTGTGCCACTCACCTCAACGACAGTCGAATCTTCCCCTTCGACTGCGCGCACCAACAAAACACCTGTTTCACCGGTTGCCGCTCAAACTGACCCGGTGCGCAAGTCACGCCGCCGCAAATTCTGGGACGCCGCGAAGACCCTCTCGCTGGTGGTCTCCATGTTTGTCAATGTGATCTTGATCGTGGCCGTCGTGATTTTAGCGAATCAAGTCGGCGCGATCAAATTAACCCTGGCCAACGTCCTGGGCCAACTTGATTCGGCATTCGAGGGTCTGGGGCTGGCCGTCATCAGCGACACGATTAAAATCAGCCAACAAGTGCCGGTGCAATTCGATCTGCCGTTGAACCAGGACACCGTGGTGACCACCCTGGGGCCAGTGCCGATTAACACCCAAGCTACGTTCTCGCTCGGCCAGTTTGGCAGCATCAATGGCACAGTCAGCCTGCAATTGCCGACAGGAACTAGCCTGCCTGTGCATCTTGAGTTAAATGTACCCGTCAGTAGCTCGATCCCCGTCGTGTTCGATCAACCGATTGCGATTCCTTTGGCCGATAAAGGGCTGGGGCCGGTGGTGGCCAAGCTACGCGCGGCGCTCTCACCCATTATCGGCCTCGTCCAAAAGATGCCCGATCGGTTTGTGATCATTCCATAGCCCCGCAGCGTGCCGTGAAACGGGACGCGATCTAGCCGCCCGCCCGCAGGAATGAGTCTGATCCAGCGGGCGGCACGTTTCACGTGAAACGTTCGTGAGGTTGGGCGGACCTCCCGCTGATCTTCAAGGGTGCCTCCGTTTGTTGGTGGAGAAAGGACTGACTCTATGGTAGACCTGCGCCTGCGCTGCACACACGCTTTGCCCACCGCAGTGGCCCTGCTGAAAGACTTGGTGGCTCTCGAATCCCCTTCATCTGACAAAGCCGCCGTGGATGCCTGCTCCGCCTTTGTCGCGACGCAGCTGCGCGACCTGGGCGCCGACGTCGCACTTATCTCACAGGTCAGTGCCGGACATCAGCTGCAGGCACGCTGGCCGGGGGCCGATCCGTCTTCCCAATTCCTCACGCTCTGCCACCTCGATACAGTCTGGCCACGGGGAACGCTGGCGACCATGCCCGTGCGTGAAGAAGAGGGTCAACTCTTTGGACCCGGGGTCTACGATATGAAGGCCGGGAGCGTGATCTTGTTGACCGCCTTGCGCGTTCTAAAAGAAACCGGACAGGTCCCGCGACATCCAGTGTGCATGCTCTTCACGAGCGACGAAGAAGTCGGCAGTGCCACCTCACGCGCTTTGATTGAAACAGAAGCACAGCACAGTTGCCTGGTGGTGGTTCTGGAACCGGCGCTGGCGAGCGGGCAAATCAAGACGTTTCGTAAGGGTGTAGGCAATTTCACCGTTGTGGCACACGGACGCGCGGCCCACGCGGGTGGCGATCATCAAAAAGGCATCAACGCCATAGAGGAACTAGCTTATCACATTCCTACGCTTCAGAAGCTAACCGATTACGAAGCGGGCACAACCACTAATGTGGGATTCATTCAGGGTGGCTCGGCCAGCAATGTGGTGCCTGAGCGTGCTCAGCTGGAAGTGGATTTTCGCATTTCGCAGATGGCCGAGATCGATCGCGTGGCAGCCGCCGTTCACGGATTGAAGCCGGTGTTAGCCGGGGCGCGCCTGGAAATCCGCGGCGGGTTGAATCGACCTCCCATGGAACACAACGCCACCATGATCAAGACATTCGATCAGGCGCGACAGCTGGCCGCCAACATCGGCTTAACGCTGGAAGAAGGCGCGGCGGGTGGCGGCAGTGACGGCAACTTCACCGCAGCGCTCGGCACCCCCACGCTCGACGGCATGGGAGCAATTGGCGATGGGGCGCATGCCTCACACGAGCATATCCACATCCCTAGTTTGGCCGATCGCGCGGCATTGCTGGCGACGATTCTAATGCAGTGGGAAGCTGGCTAAGCACGAGGTCACAAGCGCAGAGCCGCACTCGTTTTAACGCTGCGCCTTGAAGTCGGCCACGGCTTTCAGCAGTTCTTCTTGCGTGAGGATACTCGAAACTCGATCGAGGAACTGACGCAGGCCGGGACTGTAGGCGCGCAAAGCGACCACGGCCGGCCCAGTCGGATCGCTACCGGCGGCGCCACCGGGCTGATCGGCATAAGCGCCATAAAACGCGAAGAAAGCCTGATTCAACTTGCGAATCCCATAGCCGTGCGAGTTGATGAACTGCCGCCGTTCTTCCATATAACTTTCGGCTGCAACGATTTTGGCTTCAGCCTCAACCAGTTTGCCTTCGACTTTCAACTGTCTGGCTTCGATCAACAGTTCCTCTACTTTGAGGCGTGTCTCATACAGTGCCTGGTTGTAACTGAACTCGCTAGACTCCCGTTTGGGCGGTGATGGCGCGATCGGGTCGAGGTCCGGCGCTTCCAACGGCTTTGGTTCGACCCAATCAGGATGCTCTTGCTTCAAAGTGTCCAGGTAGTAGCGGCGCATCACTTTCAAGCCCAGCTCATCACCGGCCAGACTGGCAACCGTTTCGTTGATGGTGCGAATGACCGGTTCCTCGGCCAGATAACTGTAACCGAGTGGACGCAGGTACAACCAATTATGCACCCATTCATGTGCGATGGTCTGCATGAGCCAGAGGGAATCTCCAGTTTCCACGATCATGGTCGGATAGGCCGCGAGGCCGCCGATGGGCACCACTAAAGCCGATTGCTTCGTCGTGTGCAAGACCTGCGCTTCGATGCGATCGGCTTCGTCCACACTCAGTCCGGTTTGCAGAGCTTCCGCACTGACGCGATTAATCTCATCACGGGGTGAGATGATGAGCACGTACGGGAGCGGTGTAATCCGGGCCGCCACCGGCGGAAAGATTTCACCGCCGACCCCAAACCCTTCAGCGACCAACACGCTGGCGATTTGCTGTTGAATGATCGCTTCCGCAGTGGGCCGCTGGCGCTCGATCTCCGTACGCAGAGCATCCCGCTTGAGCCGCAGCGCTTGCGTTTGTGTTTCTGGATCTGTCGTGGAAGCATCCGCATAAGATTGACGAACTTGCCACTCCAAGTTCCACCAATCTTCCAGCGACCGGACAAAATTCAAAACGAATTGGCTGCGCTGTTCAGTGGCTAGAAAGTCTTGCACGGGCACACTCAGTTGACCCGCTTTCTCCAACCAGGCATCACCCATCCATTCTACAAAGTCAAACAACTCTTTGCCCACCAAATGCGAGATGATCGTATTGGAAGCACCGGGCACCGGACGCTCTTGTGGCACGCACAAGCTGACCAAGGCCAGCACCACCATCAAAGAGATCATCAAGCCGAAGTGTTTTCGTCGCTGCCAAAAAAAATGCATGGATCACCAATTAGTGTAATTTTCACACGAATTAGGCGCTGGGCCTTACGGCGATTATACTCGCAGCGTGATGCGCGTGAGAGACCCAACAAAGGGACATCCAGCGCGGCGTTCATTCATGCTATAATCGCGCCGAGACTAGCAGTAGCGGACGGCTTTATGAAATTTTTGGTAACAGGCGGCGCCGGATTTTTGGGCGCAGCCCTGGCTAATCGTCTGGCGCGTGGGGGCCACACCGTGCGCGTGCTCGACGATCTGACCACCGGCGATCCCGAGCGTCTGGCCCGCAACGTCCTGTTTACGCGGGGCGATGTCACTGATGTGCCCAAATTGTGGACGCTCCTGCAGGATGTGGACTGCGTTTATCATCTAGCCGCGCGTGTCTCGGTGCCGGAGTCGATCTTGTATCCCCGCGAATACAACGCCGTGAACGTCGGGGGAACGGTTGCGGTGATGGAGGCGATTCGTGATGCCGGCGTCAAGCGCGTGGTGCTGACTTCATCGGGTGCAGTCTATGGGGCACAGCTCCAGCAGCCGGTGCATGAGGATCTGCCGCCCAATCCCGATTCGCCCTACGCCGTCAGCAAGCTCGCCGCCGAGCATTACGTGCGCACCATCGGCGCATTGTGGAACATTGAAACCGTGTGCCTGCGCATCTTCAATGCTTACGGGCCGGGACAACCGCTGCCTCCTTCTCATGCGCCGGTGATCCCGCAGTTCATCAAGCAGGCGCTAAACGGCGGATCGCTCGTCGTGTTTGGCGAAGGCGGACAAACCCGCGACTTCGTCTACATCGACGACGTGATCGACGCGCTGGAAGCGGCCGCCCTCGCCCGGCAGATCGATCGTGAAGTGATCAACATCGGCAGCGGCGAAGAGACAGCCCTCGTGTCGCTCATCGATCTCGTTGGGCGGCTCACCCACAATCCGATCACACCGCTGCGCAACACCAGCGGCGGCGGAGTCAAGCGTTTGTGGGCCAACATTGGCAAAGCGCATGCCCTGCTCAACTATCATCCCAAGGTCGGCCTGGAAGAAGGCCTGCGTCTGACCGTCGAACGTGATCCACGCTTCAGTCCGTCGCGCCGCGATACTGCGCCGTTAACCGAGCGACGGCTATCTCCTGACCCGCGAGCGAGTTGACCCATGACCCGACTAACCGAAGCCGCCCGTGCCGAAATATCTTCATTTTTGAAGAAGCACACCACACTCGTCATGGCCACGGTCGATCGTGAAGCGATGCCCCAAGCGGCCAGCCTGTTCTATGTGAGTGACGATGCGCTCCAGCTGTATTGGGTCTCCGGCGAAAAAAGCCGCCATTCGCAAAACCTGGAACGGGTCAGTCACGTCGCCGTGACCATTCATCACGAGACCTGGGATTGGCGCGACATTCATGGCGTGCAGATTGAGGGCGTCGCGCGCCGTCTCAGTGACCCGGATGAAACCGATCGGGCCTGGGCGCTGTTCCGCGACAAATTTCCGTTCACATCCGAATTCACCGATCAAATTGCGCGCAGTGCGTTCTATCTGCTGCTCCCCAAATGGATTCGGCTGATCGATAACTCGAAGTACTTTGGGCATCGAGAAGAGTTCACTTTGCCGTGAGTCAGAAACCTAATCACAGAGTTGAAGATTTGGAGAAAGCAGCGCGGCGCGGCGAGCCTTCGCATGTCTGGCGGTTTGGGCAGAACCGGCGGCTGGAGATGATCG